>NZ_JAQWGB010000017.1 GCF_029238425.1 Flavicella sp. | reverse complement strand
CTTCTAGTAATTGCGCTTGTATTATGTTTTTGATATAAATCTTCTAAAATCACTGTAAAATGGCGGGTTCTGTCCTTTAAAACCTTCTTGAAAATTTCCTTTCTTTCATCAGTAACAATATTCTCTAAATACTGAATTAATTTTTTGGTATCCATAGCAATCTATTTCTTAATTATTTCTGCAATAGATGCATATAAATGACCTTGGGTCATGATCCCTCCTTTTTCAATCAATCCAAAAATCTCTTCGTTTCTCTCTTTGGAATAATCTTTATGTGCATAAAAATATTCCAAACTAGCATCACCCGCATTTTTACTCAACCAATCTATTCCTGTTTTTTTCAAAAAATCTACATTCGCTTTCGTAGTTTTCACCATGATTCTCTCTATTAAGGTATCCTGACATCTAAATAAATTGATACTACTCTTTGAATAATGTTCAACATACTCCGTTTTGGCCAATACATCATCCCAAACCAAATCGCTAAAAATATTCAATTCTTCTTCAGCCATTTCCGGCTTGTCTTTTTTTATAGATTGCCACTCTTTGACATCAATCTTTTGAGAAGCCAAAAAACGAGCAAACTCTTCATGTAACTCTTCAAACTGCTCTTTCGTTAATTGTCTATATTTCATAATATTCTTTTCTAATCTATTTATTCTGTATCTGTTTCAAGTATTCCTGTACTCCATGTTCTGGACTGGTAAAAACCTTTTTAGAGAAATCTTTTAAATAATCTATAGCTCCTCCCATTGAAGCTTGTGCCAAAAATACAACATCAACTTTATCTTGATATTTTACTATTGTAGCTGCAATTGACCTAGCATAATTCTCAAAATCATCAGATTCATAATACTGCCATGCAGAAGAACAATCTATCGGAGTTATAGCTATTTTTTCTCCAATATTATCGGCTTGTTTCAATAATAATTTTTCACTGACTAGCTGTGTAGAAGTCGCGGTAAAAGCCAACCCAATAGTATCATATTCACCCACCAAATAAGCCGCAATAGGTAAATCTATTCTATGAATCGATTCATTAGTATCACATGCTGCTCCATAAGTAGAACAAGTGCAAATAATCAAATTGGGTTTCAATTTTTTTATTTTTTTAACTTCTAACATAAAACTATCAGTATCTGTTTTACCCGTTTGTAAAGCAGAGGTCAAAAGATCAGAATTTACAAAATGTTTTATCTCAACATCATTATTATATTTTCTAACCAGTTTTTCAAATTTTGGAATATGAATGTCCGAAGTATGTAAAAATGCTATCATTATTTTTCTCTTAACTGCAAATATCCGTCATCTGATTCATCCTGACAAATAAGCTACTTTTTTTTACAAAAAAAATCCACCTACTCAAAGAGCGGTGGATTTTACAATGTGTGTAATAAAAATTACTCAGCAACGATTTCAAAAGAGATCTCAGAAACAACTGATCTATGCAATCTTATAGATGCATTGTATTTTCCAGTTCTTTTGATCAATCCACCAGTAACTTTGATGAATTTTTTCTCAATTTCAACACCTGCTTTTGCAATTGCTTCAGCAACGTCTATGTTAGAAACAGAACCAAATAATTTAGTTCCTTCACCAACCTTAGCAGTAATTTTAATTTCTAATCCTTTGATTGCTTCTGCTACTTTAGTAGCCTCTTCAACAACTTTAGCTTCTTTAAAAGCACGTTGTTTCAAGTTTTCAGCTAATACTTTTTTAGCAGATCCTGTTGCTAAAACCGCTTGTCCTTGAGGAATTAAGAAGTTTCTTCCGTATCCGTTTTTCACAGCTACGATATCATCTTTAAATCCTAAGTTTTCTACGTCTTGTTTTAATATAACTTCCATGTCGTATCTACTTTATTATTTTAATAAATCTCCAACATAAGGCATTAATGCCAAGTGACGAGCTCTTTTGATTGCTACAGACACTTTACGTTGGTACTTTAAAGATGTTCCTGTTAAACGACGAGGTAAAATTTTACCTTGCTCATTTACTAAATACATTAAATAATCTGCATCTTTAAAATCAATGTACTTAATTCCATTTTTCTTAAACCTACAGTATTTAGATTCTTTTTTAGTATCGATATCTAACGGAGTAAGGTATCTTACATCACCTTGTTTACCTCCTTTTGCTTGTTGATCAATTGACGCCATAATTCTTATTTTTTAGCAGATTTAACACGTTCTCTTCTTTTCTCAGCCCAAGCAGCAGCATGTTTATCTAACTTTACAGTTAAATAACGCATAACGCTATCATCTCTTCTGAACTCTAATTCAAATGCAGCTAGGTTAGCTCCTTCTAAATTAAACTCAAATAAGTGATAAAAACCACTTTTTTTCTTTTGGATTGGGTAAGCTAATTTCTTAAGCCCCCAGTCTTCTTTGTGAATCATCTTGGCACCTTTAGAAACAAGATAGTCCTCAAACTTCTGTACTGTTTCCTTTACCTGAACATCAGATAAAACGGGATTCAAAATGAAAACAGTTTCGTAATGATTCATAATATTAATTTTAAAATTATTTTTAAGGCTGCAAATATAGAATTTATTTCTGAATAAAACACTCTAAAAACTCTATTTTTACAGCAAAGACAATCCGTTGTAAAACAGCAATATTATCAGATATCGAACAAAAAAAATCGTTCCTTTAAAAAAGGAACGATTCTAAAAATTATAATTATAAAAAGATTTACTCTTTCTATTACTATTTTAGTTATCTGAATTTACAGGAACATCCTTGATATCGGTGTTTCCATATGTAAATCCACCAACACCATTCCAGCTATCATCAATATCCATGAATGCTGTAAAATCTTGTAAATAACTTCCAATTGCTGGAGGTGGTACAGAAACAACATACTGTCCTTTAAGGTTTACAATTTTTGTTACTTTTCCATACCCTGTATATCTGATATTTCCAGTTACATGTACTTGGATTGGTTTTGCATCTATTGCTTGCGTAATTTCTACTACTCCTGAAACTGTATTCGTTGCAGCTATTACCACTAATGAAAAATGAGCAATTGGTGCTCCAGGCAATCCAACATTTCCTATAGTTCCTTTTGTTAAATAAGCAGATGCAATGTTTGTTTGTGATTCAGTTACTGTACTCATAGCGTTTGATTTTATAATTTAATTGTTCCTACTCTATTTATCTTGGTTTTTCGGATTCCACCAATTTATTAGAAATATTTGTAGCTACACAAGAAGTTACCTTCTCTATTTCTACTTCTAAATTACACCACTAATTTCTCTAAGTTTTAATTAATTCCTTGAACGCTTTTTTTTTGAGATTAAGTGTTTTTAAAATCGGTATAAAAACAGTCATATAATTATCTCACTTTTTATGGTCAGTTTTATCGGATGCGCTATTTTTGAAACAAATTATATCTTATGCATCCAATTGTCAATCGATTTTTAAAATACATACAAATAGATACCCAATCTGATCCAAACAATCCCGCATTCCCGAGCACGGAAAAACAATGGGATTTGGCACATGTTTTAGTTGAGGAATTAAAAGCCATTGGAATGCAAGATGTTACTTTGGATGAAAATTGCTACATCATGGCAACTCTACCAAGTAACATTGATAAAAAGGTACCGACAATTGGTTTTGTGGCACATATTGATACAAGTCCTGATTTCTCCGGAACCAACGTAAATCCGCAAATACACGAGAACTACGATGGAAAAGACATCGTATTAAACAAAGAAAAAAAAATCATTCTTTCGCCTGATTATTTTGAAGACCTTTTATTATATAAAGGACAAACCTTAATTACTACGGATGGAACAACTCTGTTGGGAGCTGATGACAAAGCAGGAGTTACAGAAATAGTTTCTGCCATGGAACATCTTATCAAAAACCCACAAATCAAACACGGAAATATCAGAATTTGTTTTACTCCCGACGAAGAAGTTGGAAAAGGAGCTCACTTATTTGATGTAGAAAAATTTGGAGCAGAATGGGCCTATACCATGGATGGAAGTGAAGTTGGAGAACTCGAATATGAAAATTTTAATGCCGCAGGGGCTGAAGTAAGTATCCAAGGAAAAAGTGTGCATCCAGGTTATGCCAAAGATAAAATGGTAAATTCAATTCTTATTGGAAATGAGTTTGCTTCTTTATTGCCTAAAAATGAAGTTCCAGAAAAAACTACAGGATATGAAGGTTTTTTCCATTTACATACCTTTTCCGGAGATATTGAAAAAACTGTTTTGGAATATATTATTCGTGATCATGATTTTGACTTATTTCAAGAACGTAAAAAAGTAGTTGAGCAAGCTGCAGATACAATCAATAAAAAGTACAATTCAACTATTGTTTCCGTTGAAATTAACGATCAATATTTCAATATGAAGGAAAAAATAGAGCCTGTGATGCATATCGTGGATATTGCAAAAGAAGCAATGGAACAAGCACAAATCAAACCCTTGATCAAGGCTATCAGAGGTGGGACGGATGGTTCCCAACTGTCATACAAAGGGCTACCCTGCCCAAATATTTTTGCTGGTGGACATAATTTTCATGGTAAATATGAATATGTACCCGTAGAATCTATGATAAAGGCAACAGAAGTCATTGTAAACATTGCTCAAATTGTTGCTAGAACATAAGACACATAAAGCAAACAACGGTTCCACAAAAAAAAACAATTCAACTAACTGAATATCAAAAACACAAGATGTTTAATTTTAAACAATCTGTATTATTTTGATAAAATCATTTAAAAAGGCTCACTATTTTAAAGAATAGTTGAATCTTTGCAACAGAATAAAAATACAATTAAAATGAACAATCAAATCCTTTTATCTTTAGTAGAGAAATATGGAGCTCCGCTTTATGTTTACGATGCCAACAAAATTGAATCACAGTACAACCGCATGATGAATGCATTTTCTGGGGTAAAGAATGTGAAGCTAAACTATGCGATAAAATCGAATACAAACATCAATGTTTTAAAAGTATTGAATCGTTTGAACTCAGGAACAGATTGTGTTTCTATACAAGAGGTAAAACTTTGTATTCATGCAGGGTTTGATATTAAAAACATCTCATATACGCCGAATGGAGTTTCGTATAATGAAATTATAGAAGCAAAAAACCTTGGTGTAAAAATCACTTTGGATAACTTATACAGTCTTGAAAAATTTGGAACCGATTTCCCTGATTACCCTGTGGCGATTCGTATGAATCCACATGTTATGGCAGGAGGTAATGCTAAAATTTCTGTTGGGCATATTGATTCTAAGTTTGGTATTTCAGTATCTCAAATTGAAGCTATTTTAGAAGTTGTAAATAAAACTGGAATGACAATCAACGGTGTACATATGCACACTGGATCTGATATTTCTAATCTAGAAGCCTTTGTAGAAGCTACAGAAATTTTACTTGGAATTGCTAGACAATTTAAAACAATAGAATTTGTTGACCTTGGAAGTGGATTTAAAGTTCCTTACAAGCCTGGAGACAATGAAACTAATTTAGCAAAACTTGGTGTATTATTAGGGGATAGTTTTAACAACTTCTGCAAAGAATATGGAAAAGAATTGACATTGATTTTTGAACCAGGAAAATTCTTGGTTAGTGAGTCTGGAAAATTCTTAGCTACTGTAAACGTTATCAAAGAAACGCCAAACATTACGTTTGCAGGTATTGATAGTGGTTTGAATCATTTGATACGTCCTATGATGTATGATGCCTACCAACATATCACAAATATTTCAAACCCAAATGCTGAAGAACAAGAATATTCTGTGGTTGGATATATTTGCGAAACAGATACTTTTGGAGCTAAAAGAAGTTTAGGGACTGTTTCTGAAGGTGATGTTTTATGTATCCACAATGCAGGAGCTTACTGTTTCTCTATGGCTTCTAATTACAATTCTAGATTTAGACCTGCTGAAGTAATGGTTTATAACGGTCAGGATTATTTAATTAGAGAGAGAGAAACGATGGATGACATTCTAAGAAATCAGATAGAAGTAAACTTCTAATCGAATATATCTCAAAAAAAAAGGCGCTATTTTCATAGCGCCTTTTTTATTTTTTGTATCCTGTTAATTATGCTCAATAAAGTGCATCAATACCTGTTTGTTTTTCATCAACTCAATTTCCTTATCTGAGCTTCCGTTACTTCTTTGCACGGCAGCATCAAAAATATGACTCACATACAAAGGAGATTGAATGCTATAATTTTTAAAACTTGGAGCAGTATGACAAGAAAAACAATTTGCCAAAGTACTCACATTTACACTATCCAAACTTGATTGAAAAGTTTGGGTAAAAGTCTCCATGGTAGCATTTGCACAGTTCGTTGATCCTCTCAAGAGTCCGAGTTCACCTTTTCCCTTTGGTTCTGCTGATCCTATATGATTCCCTAATGAAACAATCATTCTTCCTTGCTCTTCTGCTGTTTTATAATCTTCTGTATTTAACCAAACGGCTCCATTACAATAATAATTCTTAAATACATCCTTCAAATTATTCGACACACAAGTATTGATATCCTTGATATTATTTAAGTTGTTTGGCTCACTTTGAGAAGTTACCATAAAGGAACCATCTTTATTTACCGGTACACCATACTCAAATAACTCATATGCTTCATATGGAGTTGGAGTTTTTCCATTATTAGGAAATAAAATTCCCTCTATACCACTTGTACTTCCTTTTTTAAACAATAACTTTTCCTCAGAAGCGGTTGCTTTATTATTAGGAAAATCATAGGCAACTGTCATGTCTTTCTTTTGAAAGGTTGCCCAAACAAATTCTGGATGATTTTCTACCACACCTACAACATGCATCCCCAACATAGCAGCATCTCTAACCTTAAAAGTCTTTCCACCGTCTCTACTAATAGCTGCTTTTGTTACAAAATAATTAGCAACTTCTCCATCTGGAAGCGCTGCAATATCAATCCAAGAAACTTTTAACTCTAAAGAACCTACCGGGAACCCTTTGTAATTCACAACAGAATCTAAAACACCTGTTTCCATTTGGTAAATAAAATCCTTAGCCGCTTGCTGCATTATTGGACTCGTATGTAATGAATACAAAACTTCATATGAAGTCTTTTCTAAACCATAATCAGGATTGCTTTGCAAAACTTGATTGGAACAAGCTTGTTCATTATAGATCAAATGTACATTTGCACCTCCTCTTGTTTTTATTTCTCTCATGGCATCATCAATAGCTATTATTTTATCCTCTACTAAAAACAAAGGCAATGTATCTAAAATAGTCAAGGGTTTTAACTTGCCATCATCAATAATATTTAAGGTTCTTGATACTTGAACTGGCTTTGTCAACCATAAAAACTTTTGCCAAGACCATTTATAGAAATCTAAATTGGTTACGGTTTTACCATTTGCAAAAGGACTGTCTTTTCCTTCTTTCGGATTTGTAGTCTGACTGTGTGGAAACCAGCTTGGTTCGGCAAGACAGCTCTTTTCGCTCTCTACCTCATTATATAATTTCTGTTTTTCTTTTTTGGAACATGATGCTACCATTAAAAAGATGCAAACAGCTGCAAACCCGGAGTAAATTTTAACTTTCATTTTATTCATTATAATTTTTATTCTTTAACACCCAAAGATATCTCGCCAAATCACCTGTACTCATTTTAATCCATATTTGTACATTTTTAGGTTATAACCGTAGCTAAACCTAGAATAAGAAGAATCTTAAATATCCCCAATATTCTCAATCATTTTCAAGGATTCTTTAGCTCTAAAAAATGGATTCACTCAAAAAAATAAACATCCTGTTTTTTTTCTCTATTCAAAGTGGCTTTTTAATAGATTTCTGTATATTTGCAGCATGATTTTTTCAAAGAAAAATACATATACTACATACATTCCTAATTCATTAGGAACTATTTCTATGTTTACAACTGGAAATACAACAACCCTTTGGGGTTAATCCACTATACATATCAAACAAATCCTATGTCTAAAAAGTTAGACTTAACCTGTAGCATGGGTAAAAAAAAAGAGGAAGTAAAATTGTTTTATTTTCTACAAAAACACAAAGAAACTACAAATACTCTCGTTTGAAATGAGAGATAAAAAATAAAAAATGAAAGTTTTAAAATTCGGAGGAACTTCGGTAGCAAATGCAGAAAACATATCGAAGGTAATCAACATCCTAAAAGAAAGTGCTCAAAAAGAAAAATTAGTAGTCGTAGTATCTGCTCTTGGAGGAACCACTGATACTTTATTGGAAGCTGGAGACCTTGCTAAGAATGGAGATAGTGCTTTTACAGCTAGCTTTGAAGCTATTGAAAATAGACATATCGAAGCCGTACGCTCTTTGATTCCAATTGATAAACAATCTGGTGTTCTTGGAGGTTTGAAAAAAATCTTAAATGAATTGCAAAGCACTTTGGAAGGTGTCTCTTTATTGAAAGAATTCTCAGACAAAACGCATGACAAAATTGTAAGTTTTGGAGAAAGACTTTCTTCTTTTATTGTTGTAAACGCCTTAAAAGCAAAAGTAGAAAATGTAGACATCAAAGATAGTAGAGAGTTAATCCTTACGAATGATGACTTTACACAAGCGATCGTTGATATTGATACTACTTCAAAAAACATCGTGGCATTCTTTAAAGAAAATACGTCACAAATTATTGTGATGCCTGGTTTTGTTGCTGCAAACAAAGATGGTGAAACAACAACTTTAGGTAGAGGTGGATCAGATTATACTGCTGCTATTTTGGCTTCAGCTTTAGATGCTTCTATCTTAGAAATATGGACTGATGTGAGTGGTATGTATACTGCTAATCCAAAATTAGTAAAAGGAGCGTATCCTATTGCTACTATTTCTTATCAAGAAGCGATGGAATTATCTCATTTTGGAGCGAAAGTATTGTATCCTCCAACGGTACAACCTGTTCTTAAAAAAGAAATCCCAATGGTCATCAAAAATACTTTTGATGCTGATGCTGCAGGAACTTATATTTCTAAAAACAATAACGAAAGTAAAACTTTGATCAAAGGAATCAGCCATATCAATGAAGTAAGTTTAATTACTTTAGAAGGTAATGGAATGATTGGAATTCCAGGTTTTTCTAAGCGTTTGTTTGAGACTTTATCTCAAGAAAAAATAAATGTAACCCTTATCACACAGGCCTCTTCTGAACATTCAATTTGTATTGGAATCAATGATGCTGATGCTGAGAAAGCAAAGCAAATTATTGATGAAGCCTTTGCTTATGAAATTGCTTTGGGTAAGGTAGAACCTCTACAAGTAGAAAGTGGATTGGCTATAGTTGCCTTAGTGGGGGACAATATGAAAAATCACCAAGGAATAAGCGGAACTATGTTCAGCACTCTTGGTAAAAACAATGTAAATATTAGAGCTATAGCACAAGGTGCTTCTGAAAAGAATATATCAACAGTGATTGCAAGTAAAAACATAAAAAAAGCATTAAACTCTCTACATAACGAGTTTTTTGAAAACCAAGTTAAAAACTTAAACTTGTTTGTAGTTGGAGTTGGAAATGTTGGTGGTAAATTGATTGAGCAAATTGAAGCTCAAGAACAATACCTAT
Source organism: Flavicella sp. (assembly GCF_029238425.1). Classification (GTDB taxonomy): domain Bacteria; phylum Bacteroidota; class Bacteroidia; order Flavobacteriales; family Flavobacteriaceae; genus Flavicella. Next base: position 64,131 of record NZ_JAQWGB010000017.1, on the reverse strand, counting down.
TAGAAAAATTACAATTAAAGGTAAATGTAATTGCATTATCAAACTCTAAAAAAATGCTTTTTAAAGAAGAAGGAATCGATCTTTCTGATTGGAAAAACAATTTGATAGAAAACGGAGAAGCTTTGGACTTGAATCAATTTCACGCAAATGTGATGGAATTAAATTTAGCCAATAGTATTTTTGTAGATAACACTGCAAATTATGATATTGCTCAATTATATGCTGGTTATTTAAAAGAAAGTATTGCTGTTGTAACTTGTAATAAAATTGCAGCATCCTCTGACTATGAGATTTATGCTGAATTGAAATCTTTATCTCAAGAATACAATGCTCCTTACCTATTTGAAACAAACGTGGGTGCAGGATTGCCTATCATCAATACCTTGAACAACTTAGTTCAATCTGGTGATAGAATTAATAAAATTCAAGCAGTAGCTTCTGGATCATTGAACTTTATTTTCAACTCTTTTGTCGGAGATGGAGATTTTGCTACAATTGTTGATGAAGCTGGTGCCCTAGGATTTACAGAACCAGATCCTAGAATTGATTTAAGTGGTGTTGATGTTGCTCGTAAAATTCTAATTTTGGCCAGAGAAAGTGGTACAAAGATGAATTTAGAAGATATTGAAAATATTTCTTTTTTGCCTAAAGCTAGTTTAGATGCAGATTCTATTGAAGACTTTAAGAATACTTTGATTTCAGAAAAAGCGCACTTTGAAGCAATCAAAGAAAAAGCAGCTGCGAATAATGCTGAATTAAAATATGTTGCTGAATTTGTAGACGGAAAAGCTAATGTATCGTTGCAAGAGGTTGACAGCAAACACCCATTCTCTAACCTTCAAGGAAGTGATAATATTGTATTATTCTTTACAGAAAGATACCCTGAATATCCATTAATTGTAAAAGGTGCTGGTGCAGGTGCAGATGTTACCGCTTCTGGTATTTTTGCAGATATCATTAGAATAGGAAGAGGATAATTACTGTTAATAAATTATGAGTGTTGAGTTTTTAGTTCAGTTAATTTAAAAACTAAGGATTCAAAACTAAAAACTTATAAAATGGAAGAAATAAAATTATTCTGTACTGCTACCATCGCTAATGTATCTTGTGGTTTTGATGTATTAGGACTAGCCTTAGACAATGTTGGTGATGAAATGATCATTAGAAAAGTGGCTAAAAAAGGAGTGACGATTACCAAAATTGTCGGTCAAGATTTACCCTTAGCAACGCATAAAAATGTTGCTGGTGTAGCTGCTTTGGCTTTATTGTCAAAAGTAGATACGGAGTTTGGTTTTGAAATTGAAATCTATAAAAACATCAAACCAGGAAGTGGTATCGGATCTAGCGCTGCAAGTAGTGCTGGTGCTGTTTTCGGAATCAATGAATTGTTGGGAAAACCATTTTCTAATCACGATTTGATTGAATTTGCTATGCAAGGAGAACGCTTAGCAAGTGGTGTTGCTCATGCAGACAACGTGGCTCCTGCCCTTTTAGGTGGATTCACTTTGGTAAAAAGCACAGAGCCACTAGAGGTTTTAACAATCCACACTCCCTCTGAACTATACGCAACCGTAATACATCCTCAAATTGAGGTTAAGACTTCCGATGCACGTGAAATTTTAAGAGGATCGGTTCCCTTAAAAACAGCCATCAAGCAATGGGGAAATGTTGGAGCTTTGATCAGCGGATTGTATACTGAGGATTATGGTCTTATTGGTAGATCCTTACAAGATCATATTGTAGAACCTATTCGTTCTATTTTGATTCCTGCCTTTGACGCAGTAAAAGAGGACAGTATCAAAGCGGGTGCTTTAGGAGCAGGAATTTCTGGTTCTGGACCTTCTATTTACGCATTAAGTCAGGGTAAAGAAATTGCAGAAAAAGTGGCAGAATCGATGAAAAACGTGTATGAAAAAGTTGGTATCGACTATGATGTTCATATTTCGAAAATAAATACAGAAGGAATAAAAATTATTAAATAATACCCTTCGACTAGCTCAGGGTACACTAAGATATAAAAACACAAAATGAACTATTTCAGTTTAAACAAAAAAGCTCCTAATACAACCTTTGAAGAAGCGGTTGTAAAAGGATTGGCGCCAGATAAAGGATTGTACTTTCCTGAAAGTATCACTCCATTATCAAAAGAATTCATTGAGAATATTGAAAACTACAGCAATAATGAAATTGCTTTTGAAGCTATCAAACAATTTGTTGGTGATGAAATTCCTGAAAATGAATTAAAAAGAATTATTGAGGAAACTTTATGTTTTGATTTCCCTGTCGTTCCAGTTGATGAAAATATTTCGTCGCTAGAATTATACCACGGTCCTACTATGGCTTTTAAAGATGTAGGGGCTCGTTTTATGGCGCGTTGTTTGGGGTATTTTAATTCACAAGCTGAAACACAAGAAGATGTAACTGTATTGGTTGCAACCTCGGGAGATACCGGAGGGGCTGTTGCTAGTGGATTCCTTGGTGTTAAAGGTGTAGATGTTGTTATTTTATACCCAAGCGGTAAAGTATCAGACATCCAGGAAAAACAATTGACAACATTGGGTCAAAACATCAAAGCTCTAGAAGTATCGGGTACTTTTGATGATTGTCAAGCAATGGTTAAAAAAGCATTTTTGGATTCTGATCTTACAGATCATATGAAATTAACTTCAGCAAACTCGATTAATATTGCTCGTTGGTTACCTCAAATGTTCTATTTCTTTTTTGCATACAAACAATTAAAGGACAAATCAAAAAAATTAGTATTTTCTGTTCCTAGTGGTAACTATGGAAATATCTGCGCCGGAATGATGGCTCAAAAATTAGGTTTACCTATTGAACATTTCATTACTGGTACAAATGCAAATAAGGTAGTTCCTACTTATTTGGAAACAGGTACTTACGAACCAAAACCATCTATTCAAACGATTTCTAATGCAATGGATGTAGGTGCGCCAAGTAACTTTATACGTATTGAAGAAATTCACAACAATGACCTTGAAGCTCTGCGTAAAAACTTATCTGGATTTAGTTATTCTGATGAAGAAACTACTGTTGCTTTAGGACACTTGTTAAAAGCTTGTAATTACGTTGCTGAACCCCATGGAGCCATTGGTTATTTAGCATTGAAAAACTATTTAAAAACAAATAGTGATGTACAAGGTATCTTTCTTGAAACGGCACATCCTGTGAAGTTTTTAGATGTTTTATATCCTGGAGTTGCTGAGAACATTGAAATTCCTCCTCAGATTCAGGCAGTGATAAACCTTACTAAAGAAGCATCTCAAATTAAAGAATATGATGAACTTAAGTCTTTCTTAAAAGCTTAAGAAAGCTATTTAAAATTAAAAACCTCGAATAAACTTTCTCAGATTATTCGAGGTTTTTTTGTTTTATTCCTATCTGAATTTTTGGAATTATTTTTTTAGGAATTATTAATTTTTTATCATCACTACCTTTTGCAAAATCACTTTTCTTATAGGTGTTTTCTTGAGACCAATCACACTCAATTCTTCCATCTCCAAGAACAATATTCCCAAGTTTTTCTCGAAACCAAGTCGCCAACTTTTTATATTTTTTATCAGTCGCAACATTCTTTCTTTCGTTAGGATCATTTCTCAAATCATACAAGGCCAATTCGGCTTCTTTTACAGAACATTCTAAGGCCCATTTTACATTTTGGTTGGGAGTTAATTTCCTTTGGGGCCTCGTTCGCATAGAAAAAGCAAAATCTTTGCACCTTAAATAAGCTCTCGGACCAGCAACCAAATGAATTTCTCCTAATACGTATTCGCGAACTTCTTTATCATTCCCTACAAATTCATACAAATCGACTCCATCTAAATAGTCATATTGTTTTTTCTCTATCGAAACACCAGCCGTTTTTAACAATGTTGGTGCAATATCAACATATTCTATCAATTGATTTTGGACTATCCCTTGTGGCACTTTTGATGTATCAGATGAAACCAAAATCATCGCACCTTTGGTTGATTTCTCCCAAGGACCAAATTTAGCTTCAATACCCTGCTCGCCCAAATGCCAACCATGATCTCCAACTGTAAATAGAATCAAATATTCTTGGTTATTTTTTTTACAATATTTTTTAAATGAATTCACCGCCTCACCTATCAAGGCATCCCCATAAGCGCAGAATGCATAATAATCTTGAATTGCCTGTATCTTATCTTCATAAGACATCTCATGCATATTCAAGTTTTTATACAGTTTTTTCATTTGAGGTGTATACTTATTCAAATCTTTCGCATCAAAATCAGGAACTCTGTAGCTTTTTTTCTTAAATGTATCTCTAAATGACTTTGGAGGTAATACAGGCGTATGCGGTAAATGAAAACCTAAGTTTATCATCAAAGGCTTGCCAGACTCCGCTCCCTTTCTGTTTTCTCCCCAAGTTGTTTTATAACTACCATCTTGATTCTCTAAATAACTCTGAAACTCCTCTACTATTTTTGCATCAATGGTTTCTCCTGCAGGAAGTGGATTTTGACCACCAATGATCAAATCTTTATTGTACCTTTTATAAGCACGTAATATTTCATAATCTTTTTCAATCCTTTTCTTTAATTTTTTATCTTCATCAGATATTTCACCTTCTTTTTTACTGATAAAATAATTTTCAATCGTTCCATCTGGATACTTCACACGTTCTTCAGTTCCTAAATTTTTCCAGGTATTTTTCAAATAAACAGGTTGGTTCCAAAAATCACCAATATCATGCTTTTGCAAATCGTGTTTGAAACTAACAGATGAATTGTAATGATGCGCATTTTTAAAACCTTGTCCAGGTCCCCATTGAAAAATGTAGCAGCCATCTTTTCCAAATAAAGCTGTATTATATCCGCTCTTTTGTAATTCTTGAGGAAAAGTAGGTTTTGTAAAATCTGGAGCTTGATGCGTTGGATTGAAAGAATAATGTCCAGATTTAAAAGGATATCTCCCACTGAGCATAGAACCTCTAGAAGGTCCACATGCCGGAGAATTACAAAAGGCATTCACAAACAAAGCTCCTTCTTTTGCCAACTGATCCAAATTGGGAGAGGATACATATCCAAGAGCACTTTCTTTTTCTCCTGTAGTTGCTTCATTAAAACATGCCAATGCATCTGCTCGATGATCATCTGTAACGATCCATAATATATTGGGTTGTGATTGGGAACTCCCCTTTACACCTAAAAAAAGTGCTATCATCACTACATAATAATTGATCTTCATACTATTCTTTTTGTCATTCATTCTTTCAAATGTACAGAAATACCTTTTTTAAAATCCTTATTCAAAACAGAATACCAGTAATGTTCAGATAAAATCCAGCCATATCAGTTTTTATCAAGATGATGCATTTAATTAATGACTACTGTATAACAATATATAAAGCCCTATTCGAATAATTGGTCAAGGATTTCTTAGTTTTGATTCATTTCTTGCATTAAAATTTCTTTAATTTGCAATCACAATTGATTTTAAATTCAAACTCATGAAAAACGTACAGTTAAACCATATTCACGAATCTTTAGGTGCTAAAATTTTACCCTTTGCTGGCTACAATATGCCTATTCAATACGAAGGTGTAAATGCAGAACACAGTACTGTAAGGGAAAGTGTTGGTGTTTTTGATGTATCTCATATGGGTGAATTTTTAATTGAAGGTGACGGTGCATTAGAATTAATTCAAAAAGTTACAACCAATGACGCTTCTAAACTAAACATCGGAGATGCTCAATATAGTTGTTTGCCAAATGAAGATGGAGGTATTGTGGATGATCTTTTAGTTTATAGAATTAAAGAAAACACCTATTTACTTGTCGTAAATGCATCTAACATTGAAAAAGATTGGAACTGGATTAGTGCTAAGAATGAAGCAAATGTTACGATGAGGAATTTATCTGACGCTTATTCTTTATTGGCCATACAAGGACCTAAATCTGTAGAAGCGATGCAAAGCTTGACATCAGTTGACTTAGCCGCTATTAAATTTTACACTTTTAAAGTGGGAGATTTTGCAGGAATTGAGCATGTAATTATATCTGCAACAGGCTATACTGGTTCGGGAGGTTTTGAAATTTATTGCAAAAACTCAGAGGTAGAACAAATTTGGAACAAAGTTTTTGAGGCAGGAGCTGATTTTGATATCAAACCTGTTGGATTAGCAGCAAGAGACACCCTTCGTTTAGAAATGGGTTATTGTTTATATGGAAACGACATCAATGACACTACATCTCCTTTAGAGGCTGGATTAGGATGGATTACAAAGTTTAATAATGAGTTTACAAATAGTGACTTTTTAAAAACTCAAAAAGAAACAGGTGTTTCTAAAAAATTAGTAGGCTTTGAATTGATCGACCGCGGTGTGCCAAGAAAAGATTATGAAATTGTCGATGCAGAAGGAAAAGCAATTGGTATTGTTACTTCTGGTACAATGGGACCCTCCGTTAAAAAAGGAATTGGTATGGGATATGTATCTACTGAGTTTTCAAAAATTGGAAGTGAAATATACATCAAAGTAAGAAAACGCTCGCTAAAAGCACAGGTTGTAAAAATGCCATTTTATAAAAAATAATTTTTTAGAGATGCAAGAAAGTAAGCTCTTCGACTTTAATAACAACATTGATATTTCTCAATGGAGAATTGTCAATGATTTTGTCATGGGTGGCATTTCTAAAAGTGAGTTTTTAGTCGATCAAAACAACGGAGTTTTTAGAGGATCTGTTTCTCTCGAAAACAATGGAGGTTTTGCCATGGTAAAGTATACTTTTCCAAAAATAAATATTGCGGATTTTTCAAAAATAAAGATTTCTTTAAAAGGGGATACTAAAAATTATCAAGTAAGAATAAAAGAAAACAGCACTCAAAAACATTCATACATACATCCATTCAAAACGACCAATGAATGGCAAGACATTGAATTTATTCTCCAAGACTTTATTCCTATGTATCGAGGAAGAAAAATGGAACTCACTAATTTTCAAGAAAACAGTATTTCTGAAATTGTTTTTTTGATAGGAAACAAAAAAAGCGAAGATTTCGAATTACGATTGAATAAAATCGAACTCCTATAGGTTTAAGTAAAAAAATCACAAACTCATTTCAAGTTATGTAGAGTTTTGTATCCTTTTATTTCCTCTAGAAACACTTCCATAATCCCAAATTTATCATTCCTAACATACAATTCAGCAATACCTTTTGATACACAATGCTTGATAAATAAATCAATATGAGCCTCTGGAAGCTTTAAAATTCCTATAAAAAACTTATCACCAAAATCAGGTCTAATTTTATCCAAAGCCTCTGAAACCTCTTTCTCATGATTTTTTTTTCGCTTTTTACTTGTTTTTTTCTCAGATCTCCTCGTTTTTCCAATTTTGGCTAAAGGACTCAATAATATCCCTACAAGCTCTATAAGATTAGCCCCACCACCACCTTTAAAAAGTGAAATATCATCATTGCTTGATGCCAGTATCTCATCAACAGTCATTTCATAGGGTTCATTCAATGGAACAAAGGTAAAATCCAAAGCGATAGAAGAGAGCTCAATTGTATCGGAAGTGTCTTTTCCACCAAGACTAACTAAAAGAACGTTCTTATTATCTAAAAAAACTTCATTTAATTCATTGGTAAATTCTTCCAACTCAACTGTCATGTTTTTCTGAATACTTATCATTTCTTCAATTACTATTTTTTTTGGTAAATATTTCACTCCCGAAAAAAATAATGTATCATTCAAACTCGTTTCAATTTCAAACTCGCCATTTTCATTGGTTACAGCTCCCAAATCATTATTTAAGTTTAATACATGAATTCCTTCCACAGGAACTGAATCATTCATAATTCGTCCTTTAATTTGACCCCTTATTTCTTGTATATTTATGATACATAGACACAAGAAGCCTAGTCTAAAAACAGTTTTAAATAGCATCCTTTTTTTATTCTAAAAATATTATCATTAGCTTACAATCGCAATTAATCAAACATAAAACACCGTTAACCAAAAGCAAAAAACCTGTTAACATTTGTTCATCAACTAAAACTATATGGAAGAAAAACCTAGAATATCAAGACTTACTTCTATTCTCACTCAATTACAATCACAGCATATTACGACAGCTAGAAGTCTAGCTGAAAAACATAAAGTTAGTATTAGAACTATATATCGCGATATTCGAACTTTAGAAAACTCTGGTATTCCTGTATTTACTGAAGAAGGGAAAGGTCATTCTCTGATGGAAGGTTACAAATTGCCACCAGTTATGTTTACCGAAGAGGAGGCGAATGCTTTGATTACTGCAGAACAACTGATTCTAAAAAACAAAGATTCCTCTTTTACCAAACACTATAGTGAGGCCATTTTAAAAATAAAGGCCACTCTAAAATCACAACAAAAAGAAAAGACAACCCTACTATCGGATAGAATATATTTTAATGCCAATTTTCAAGAACAAAAGACAAGTAATTACTTAATGCTTTTACAGTCTGCCATCACCAATTTTGAACTTTTAGAAATTAATTATCTATCTCTACAATCAAAAGAATCTAAAAGAGAAGTAGAACCTTTTGCGCTCTATAGCACACAAGAGAATTGGTTGCTAATAGCTTTTTGCAGATTGCGACAAGAATTTAGAATGTTTAGGGTAGATCGCATTCAAAATATAAAACGAACACTTGTTCATTTTGAATCTCATAATATGACTTTAGAAGAGTTTTATAAAAATTATTATAAAGACAAATAACACCCCTGACATACCTCTGTCATTTACCGTGTTTATTTTTGAAAAGAATTAAAAATTTAACACCTATGAATACTGTAGAAAAAGATGCATTGGCCATTGTTGGAATTGAGACAAGAACCTCAAATCATGCCGGAAAGGCAGAAGTACAAATCCCTAAATTATGGCAGGAATTTATGCAAACCCAATCTTTAAAAGAATTGGCTCATAAAAAAAATGAAACTATCTATGCTTTGTATACCGACTATGAGTCTGATCACAATGGCAATTACACCATGGTCCTTGGTCATGAGGTTTCTAATCTAGATAAAATTCCAGAAGAGTTGTCTGTAAAAATAGTGCCTAAGGCACAATACAAAAAATTTACGGCAAAAGGCGACTTAACAAAAGATGCCGTTATCAATACCTGGAGAAAAATTTGGAATACAAATTTAAACAGAAGGTATACAACTGACATAGAAATCTATGACGAAAAAGCAATGAACCCTACTAACGGAGAAGCTTCAATTTATGTAGCCGTACAATAAATATAAAAAGGGCGGTACTAATTTTACTGCCCTTTTTTTAATTTATAAGTATACAACCACATCAAGGTAAACGTGGGAACAAAATCTATTGGAAGGGCTTCTTCTATAAAAGAAACAGCACCAGCTACTTTCCCTTCAGTTCCTTTGTACATTTTTACCATTATATATAATGATAACGGAGCCCAAATAATATCAAAAAATTCTCCTGCTCCAGGAATCAGATAAGACCCCATTCCGATGATATCACAAAGAATGCCTATGATTAACTTATTTGACTTAGTCAGATTCATTTGAAATTAATTTAAATGCATTAACGCCACTCCTAACGGCTCCTTCTAAATATCCTCCATAAGTTTCTGAAGTCTCCGTACCCGAAAATACTAATTTAGAGTCGTAATACAATTCCTGAAAGATTGGATTACCGTATTGTGGACTCAAATAATAGGAATTCAAACTTTTACCAGAAGTATAAGTGTCCAATGACCAGTCTTTTTCTTCATAGCTCAGATAATTTTGCACTTCTTCACCTAAGTACTTTTCTAGAAAGTTAAGAATTCTTTCTCTTCGAGCATCTGATGTCAACTCTCTTAAGCTTTCATTGACAAAGCCCTTTAAAACATATGTATTTTCTTCAAAATTCGTATGATCATACAGTTCTACAACAGGACTCGCTTGACCTATTACGGTTCCAGAAAAACCTTTCTTCTTCCAAAAAGGAGTCTCAAAATGAATTCCTACTTTTATTGCATTGCTCATCCAAGTATGCGTTTGCTCCATGGCTGTTTGAACACTATCTGGTAAACTTGGCTCAAAATTTAATTCTGATGCTAATAATGGTGGTAAAGTAGAAACCACTTTAGCTCCTACATAACTTTTATCGGTAGTTTTAATCATAATATACGTTCCTTGATTTTGAATGCCGAGAACTTCAGTAGCTAACACCACTTTATCTTCAACCGATTTATACAAAGTATCAATCAATTTCCGAGTACCTCCTACGACTCTTTTCGAAGCTGGTTGAGAAGCATCCATTTCAAAATAATGAACTGGAGACATTGAACTATAGACCAGAACACTTTTTCCTTTAGAATATTGATCAAAGACTTTAATTTTTAATTCTTCTAACAATCCCAGCAGTTCTGTATGATAGGTTTGCAACCAGGTTGCTCCAAAATCTATATGATCTTTCGTCAATATTCTCCCACCTATTCTTGATCTAGACTCTAGAATAATAAAATCCTCTTCTCCTTTTTGCTTTAATTTATATGCGGTAACCAAACCTGATAGGCCAGCTCCAACAATTATATATTTATATTCTTTTAACATTCTTTCTAATATACAAAAAGCCTGTTTATTTAGTAAACAGGCTTTTGTTATTGTCGTAATAAAAATTAGATACTAACTTGTTTTGCTCTAATTTCTAAATCATTTTCTATCTCTCTCAAACGTCCTAATTCCGTTGCTGTAACCAACGCCAAAGAAATTCCTTTTTTACCAGCTCTCGCAGTCCTTCCACTTCTATGGGTATAATATTCTAACTGTTCTGGCAATTGGTAATGAATGACAAATGCCAAATCTTTAACGTCAATACCACGGGCAGCAACATCCGTTGCTATTAAAATTTGTCTCGACCCGTTTTTAAAGGCTCGCATTACCTTATCACGGTCCCTCTGTCCCATTTCACCTTCTAAACCACCTACAGAAAACTCATCTTCTTGTAAATATTCTGTCAAATTCTGAACACCAGCCCTTGTTTTACAGAATACAATTCCCCTTCCATCTGGATTTTGTTCAAGAAAAGAAACCAAAGTATTGTATTTCTCTTTTCCATTTACCACAGCATATTGATGTGTAATATTTTTATTGATCAAGGTATCTACATCAACAGTCACTTTTATAGCATTTGGTGACATGTAGGTATTGATGATTCTTTTAATTTCTTCCGGCATGGTAGCAGAAAACAACCAAGTGTTTCGAGTACCATTTGTGTAATTTAAAATTCTATTCAAATCTTGTTTGAACCCCATACTCAGCATTTCATCAGCTTCATCCAAAACAATAGTCTTGATCTTTGTCAAATCTAACGCTCCACGCTCTATCAAATCTACTAATCTACCCGGAGTAGCCACAATAAAATGTGTCGGTCTTTTCAGTTTTTCAATTTGAATATCAATTTTAACCCCACCATATAATTCTTCTGAAAATATTTTTGTTGGAGCATATTTTGTGAAACGAAACAATTGCTTATTGATTTGCTGTACCAACTCTCTTGTTGGAGATAAAATCAAAGCTTGAATTTCATTTTTATTAGGATCTATGTTTTGTAGTATCGGCAAACCAAAAGCAGCTGTTTTACCAGTTCCTGTCTGTGCTAAACCAATAAAATCCGTTTTTTGCTTTAATAGAACAGGTATAGATTTCTCTTGAATATCTGTTGGAGAAACAATTTTATTCTCTTTTAATGCCTTTTGGAAATCCTTAGAGATTCCTAAATCTGAAAATGTGCTCAAAACCTTATAATTTTAGACTGCAAAGATAGTTTTAATTCTAATTGTATTCTGTGAAAAAAATGAATAAAAAAAGCCGCAAATTGCGGCTTCTTTATTCTTTAATATATCTTAAACGTTTGTTTCTAATTTGATATAATCTAGCAGTTCTCGTTTCACATCTTTCTTTTTGAAAGCACCACCATATTCAGCAGTAACAGTACTACTTTCGATATCTTTAATTCCTCTTGAATTAACACACAAATGTTTTGCATCAATAACACAAGCAACATCATCCGTTCCTAAAGCTTCTTGTAATGCTTGAACCACTTGCATCGTTAACCTTTCTTGAACCTGAGGTCTTTTTGCAAAATGCTCCACAATACGGTTCATTTTAGACAAACCTATTACTTTCCCTTTTGAAATATATGCAACATGTGCTCTTCCTACGATTGGTAATAAATGGTGTTCACAAGTAGAATAAACAACTATGTTTTTTTCTACCAACATCTCTCCATACTTATACGTGTTGTCAAAAGTTGACAACTCAGGCTTATTTGCTGGATTTAATCCTGCAAACAATTCATTTACAAATGATTTTGCGACTCTTTTAGGAGTGCCCTGCAAACTATCATCCGTCAAATCCATTCCTAAAGTAATTAAGATATCTTTTACCTTATCCTGGATAATACTTATTTTTTCTGAATCAGAAATGTCAAAAGCATCTTCACGCAAAGGTGTCTCTGCTGAAGTAGCGATATGATTTTCTCCGATCTCGTCTATGTTATCAATACTCATTCCGTTTTTTCCTTCAAACATTGTTCTTATATTATGTTGCAAATTTACGAATTAATCACCACTTGAAGTAATTCTTCTAAACTACATTCTTGTTGTTCTCCGCTTTGCATATTTTTTAATGTATATATATTCGCTTCTATTTCTTTTGAACCTACAATAACCACAAAAGGAATTTCTCTTTTGTTAGCATAATTCATTTGTTTTTTCATTTTCGCAGCATCAGGGTACAACTCTGCCTTCACTCCTTCTGTTCTTAAAGCTTTTATTGCTTTTGTAGCATAAAAAGCCTCCTCATCCCCAAAGTTGATAAATACCACTTCAGGTCTAGGTTTTTCAAACTTAGCGAATAAATTCAATTCTTCTAAAACTAAATAGATTCTATCCAAACCAAAAGATATTCCAACACCACTCATATTTTTCAATCCGAAAATACCTGTAAGATCGTCATATCTACCTCCACCTCCAATAGATCCCATTTTTACACCTTCTGGAGCTGAAACTTCAAAGATAGCTCCTGTATAATAATTCAATCCTCTTGCCAATGTTACATCAACATCTAGAGAAGCAGATTCTAATCCTAATGCTTCTATTTTATCAACAACAAATCTTAAATCCTTTACACCCTGCAAGCCCTCTTCAGAATTTGCAAGCATTTCGTCCAATTGATTTAATTTTTCAGTACTCGAACCATTAAAAGAAAATAATGGTGCTACTTTTTCAATTGCTTCGTCAGAAATTCCTTTTCCTAACATTTCTTTGGTTACACCCTCAGCACCAATTTTATCCAACTTGTCTAAAGCAACCGTAAAATCAATTAATTTATCCTTAGCACCGATAATTTCAGCAATACCAGATAATATTTTTCTATTGTTGATTTTGATAGTCGTACCTACCAAGCCTAACTTACTAAATACGGTATCATATAATTGAATAAATTCTATTTCTTGCCAAAGTGATTTACTTCCTACTACATCTGCATCACACTGGTAAAATTCTCTAAACCTTCCTTTTTGAGGACGATCTGCTCTCCATACTGGCTGAATTTGAAATCTTTTAAAAGGCAATTCCAATTCATTTTGATGCTGTACCACATATCTAGCGAAAGGAACAGTTAAATCATAACGTAAGGCTTTTTCAGATATTTGAGACGTTAACTTTGTACTTTGCTTCTCAGTTAATAAGGTTTCATCTGCTTTTTTTAAATAATCACCAGAATTCAAGATTTTAAAAATCAAACGATCTCCCTCTTCACCATATTTCCCCATCAAAGTAGATGAGTTTTCAAAAGAAGGTGTCTCTATGGGTTGAAATCCAAAAGTTTGAAATACCTGTTTTATAGTCCCAAAAATATAGTCGCGTTTTGCAACTTCGATAGGAGAAAAATCTCTTGTCCCTTTTGGAATACTTGGTTTTTGTGCCATGATAAAAAAATAAGCTGCAAATATCCGAAAAAAACAGACTTGTTGTATAAAAAATCCTTTTAAACTTTGGGCTTCAAAAATAAACTACAAATGACATCTATTTAAACAAAAAACCTCTTAAGACTTTGCAGGCTTGAGAGATTTTATATTAATTAAAAAAGGAAAAATTCGAATCTTTTTAAGAACCTAAATCTTGTAAAATACACCAGAAAAAAACCTAACAGGTCTTAGAGACCTGTCAGGTTTGTAATCTATAATTTTTAGAACTTTTTACATCCCTTTCAATTCTCCCACGAGTTCTGTCAATGCATCTTTTGCATCACCAAATAACATAGAAGTTTTAGAGTTGTAGAACAATTCATTTTCAATCCCAGCATAACCTGCTTTCATACTACGTTTGTTTACTACAATATGCTTGGCATTTTCAACATCTAAAATAGGCATTCCGTAAATCGGAGAAGCTGGATCATTATGAGCTGCAGGATTTACAACGTCATTTGCTCCTACCACCAATACAACATCTGCATTGTTAAACTGAGGGTTGATATCATCCATTTCAGCCAACAAACTATATTCTACGTTAGATTCCGCCAATAATACATTCATATGCCCTGGCATACGACCCGCTACTGGGTGAATTGCATATTTCACATTCACACCTTTTCCGGTCAAAATCTCTTCCAATTCGTGAATAACATGTTGCGCTTGTGCCACGGCTAAACCATATCCAGGAACAATAATTACGTTTTGCGCGTAATTCATCATAATAGCTGTATCACTAGAAGTCGTCTTTTTAATAGTTCCTAGAGTTTTGTTCACCCCTTCTTCCGCCACTGCTGACGCTCCAAAAGAACCAAAAATTACAGAGCCTAAAGTTCTATTCATTGCCTTACACATTGCAACTGTAAGAATAATACCAGCAGAACCTACTAAGATCCCTCCTACAAGCATTACCATATTATCATACAAGATACCTGTAATAGCTGCAGCAATACCAGTCAATGAGTTTAATAATGATATTACTACAGGCATATCTGCTCCTCCAATCGGTAGTACAAATAAAACTCCATACAATAAACCTGCTCCTAATAAAGCATATAATAATATTTGACTATCTGTACCTGTAATCACCATAAATGCTGAAAAGGCAACAATTCCAATAATCACTAAATTATTTATGATGTTGTATTGAGGAATTTTCACAACACTTTTTAAAGAACCATTTAATTTCCCCCAAGCAACCAAACTTCCAGAAAAGGTAATAGCTCCAATAGCAATAGCCGATAATATTGTTGAAACAATTGTTGCTTCGGTTCCTGCAATATTATCATTTCCAATAAATTCCACAACTCCAATCAACGCAGCACTTGCTCCACCAAACCCGTTAAATAAAGAAACTAATTCTGGCATTTTTGTCATCTCTACTTTCATAGCGATCAACCATCCCATGATAGAACCGACTAAAATGGCCAATCCAATCAATACATAAATAATTGTTGGCACTTCAATATCATTGATAAAAATAGTTCCAACAATAGCCAATCCCATCCCTAAAGCTGCAATTGAATTTCCACTTTTAGCAGTCTCTGGATGTCCTAACTTTTTAAGACCAACGATAAACGTAACCGTTGATATTAGATATATTATACTTAATAAAATACTCATCGTTTATATTTTTAAAATCTATTTATAGCAAGCTATAAATGATAGATTTATTATTTTTTCTTTTTAAACATTTCTAACATCCTGTCGGTAACGGCAAAACCACCAACAACATTTAAAACTCCTAATACAACTGCAATAAAACCAAGTGCTAAAGCAACATAGTCCGTTGGATCTGAATGTAACATTACCAATATTGCACCTACAATTACCACCCCACTTAAGGCATTCGCTCCAGACATTAATGGTGTATGTAAAACCGCTGGAATACTTTTAATTACTTCAATACCTACAAATGTCGCTAAGATTAAAATGTAAGTAATCTGAAGATTGTTACTTATAAATTCAATTAATTCGTTCATCTTCTAAATTTTTATTTTTTTCTAATTGTACCGTCTTTTACGATCAGTGTTTCATCAGTGATTTCTTCTTCAACATCATATTTAAACTGATTGTCTTCAGTTAAATGATTCAAGAAATTATAAATGTTTTTTGCAAATAATTCACTTGCATTTGTAGATACACTTTCTGGAGCAATCGTAGTTCCAATAACTTTCACACCGTTTTTAACAACAGTCTTACTCATCTCGCTTACCTCACAGTTTCCTCCTTGGGCAGCAGCTAAATCAACAATCACAGCCCCGTTTTTCATTTGAGAAACTTGCTCTTCTGTTATCAATACAGGAGCTTTTCTACCTGGAATGTTTGCAGTAGTGATCACTAAATCAGCTTGAAATAAAGATTTATCAACCGCTTCTTTTTGTCTTTTCTTGTAATCATCAGAAGCTTCTTTTGCATAGCCTCCTTCAGATTTTTCTCCTGAATTCTCTACCGAAATAAATTTAGCCCCCAAAGATTCCGCTTGCTCCTTAGTTTCTGTTCTAATATCTGTTGCCTCAACTACAGCTCCTAGTCTTTTCGCAGTAGCAATCGCTTGTAATCCAGCAACACCAACACCGTAAATTAATACCTTAGAAGGAGTAATCGTTCCGGCAGCTGTCATCATCAATGGAAAAATCTTAGTCATTTCGTAAGCCCCTAAGATAACCGCTTTGTAACCAGCTAAGTTGCTTTGAGAACTCAAAACGTCCATATCTTGCGCTCTAGAAATTCTAGGAATTGCATCTAACGAAAAGGCTGTAGCTCCTTTCTCTGCAATTGCTTGAATCAATTCTGGACTGGACTTATGGTACAATTGACTTACCAATATCTGTCCTTTGTCAACTAGTTTAAGGTCTTCTTCGTCAAAAGGATTTATTTTTACAAGCACATCAGACTCTTTAAAAACAACTCCTCTTTTTTCTACTTTTACCTCTACTTCTTTGTAATCTGAATTCTTGTATGAAGATGTTTTTCCTGCATCTTCTTCTAACAACAACTCAAATCCTTTAGATGCTAACTGCTTCGCAATGTTAGGAGAGATTGCGACACGTTTTTCACCTTTTTGTGTTTCCTTCAATATGCCTATTTTCATATTTTCTGGTAGTTTAATTTTAATTAATAAATACTTTCATTTTAATTTTTTATTGAAATTATCCATTTGAAACATCACAATGGGTAATTTCAAGAACAACTCGGATAAAATCCAGTTATTTTAAGTCGGCTAAGTTAGCTAAAATGCAAACACAACAATATGGATAGTCTATTTTTACACATACTGTACAGATAAACGGAGTTTAATATGAAAAAAGCAAAAGCTGATCTAATTTACACAGTTTCATAGAAATATTTCTAACAGAATTGAAATATCAAAAAAACAAAATACAATCGATTGGCACAACTACATCGATTTCGAAAACCAGCAAAAATTCAGATTTCGTCAAAAGTTAACATTTGTTGTTATTTTATGTTAAAAAAAAAAGGCAATGATTTAAAACCAATGCCTTTTCAACTAAAACTTCAAACTTTTTCTAATTCACAAAAAGATATTGTGTTTCCCTTGTTGTTTCTCCTTCGAACACGACAATATACATTCCGGAAGGTAAATATGATATATCTAATATTTTAGGTTCATGTATGTCTTCTATAGATTCTTCTCTCAATACTGTCCCTAATAAATTCATTATTCGAAGTATTCCATTTTCTTCAGATTTTACAGTAAGCAAACCTTTATTTGGATTAGGGTAAGCAATAAAACTTTTAACATTAGTATCAATTTCACCAACAGACAAATTATCGCAAACAATTGGAACATGTTCTTCTGGGACAACTGGTTCTTGAAATTCAAAACCAACTTGAGAAACATCTTCTAAAAAGACATTCTGTTCACCTGAATCAGAACAAATATAATTGGCATCGTTCACCGCTGTAGCAATCGAAGGCCCTATGACACTCTCTCCTCCATCCTGTGAAATATCGGTGATGTCATCTACCAACTCATCTGGCATTAAATAAAAATGCTTTGATTTCAATTGAGCAACCATTCCAAATTCTGCATCAACATCCACTACTTTCACATAACTATAAGTCCCTATCTCCAATCCAACATCTTGACAATATTTTTTAGAAATAAAACCACCTTCTATTCGTGCATCGAAGCCACTACCCTTAGAACGTATTCCTTCTGCATCCACAGCTCCACAATGCATAGCATGCGGAGAAATCATTAAAGTTGAATTCCCTTGTTCACTGTATATATTTCTAGCAACAATATCAAAGTTACCTCCATATTGTACATTATTCATCTTACTGTACCCCGTCTCTAAACGTAATGTGGCTCCTCCAAAACCATATAAATCTTTAAACAAAACATTTGTTGCCGCTTGTGATTGAATAGTCCCGTAACCATAGGCTGCATTGCACACACTACCAGATCTTACAATTCCGTTCAATGGCATAAAATAATTTGTAGACACCTCTGATCTGTTCACCATGGTAATCATATAATTCTCCAATCGATCTACATAATAACCTATCAATTCTTCTTTGGTATCATTTCCCGGAAGGCTCGCTGTTCCAGCAATTTCGTCTAGTTCATCCGACAAATCTTGAATAATCGGAGCTAACATATCTTTTGCATTCTGTTGATCGTTTACAGGAATTAAACTTTCTATAGAAGCAATGTGTGTGTTATGAACCGTAGTCACATTTATCGAATAATCTGAATCCATGGCCAATGCCAAATCAAAGGCTGCCAATATTTCTGTGTCTGTACCTGTCAACGTATTTTTAATCGTCCCATCAGAATAGCCACCAACTTTGGTTGTACCCAAAGTGACAGCTGAAAAATCTGTATACACATCATTTACATGAAAATCGGCTACTAAAAAATTTTCTGCATTTCGAATTGCAAAGACTGTCACATTATTGTTAACCACCTGAGTTAAATCAACCGTATAACGTCCTGCTTCCGATGCATCACAAATATGTCCTTCTTCTAACCCCGTTAGATCTGAACATATAATACTTACATTGTAAATTCTTTCCTTTCCATCTGCCAATTTAAAAATTGAATAATTCTTTCCATCATCAACTTGAAAGGGTCTGATGATAGCATCTGGATCAATTTCAATATGTACATTTGATTTTAAGTCAATATTTCGAATAGTGTAATTCCCTGCTGGAATTGTTAAAACTCCACCTCCATTATCTGAAATATCATCAATAGCAGTTTGCCAAGCAACGCTGTCATCTGTGTCAAAATCATTATCCACAGAATAGTCGGTTACTATATTTTTATCATGATTTGAATTGCTTATTGCAGTGTAAAAATTACTTTCTGCATCTATTTGCGCATTCGAAAAAAGTGTAGTCAACAAACTACATAAAAGAAGGTGGTTGTTAGGTTTCATTAATTGAGTTTTTTACAAAACTATTAATGAGGGATAAAAATGATGTATCTAGAAGGTAATTTTATGTCTTCTTCCGTTAATTATATCGTCAAAAAATCATTGTCTTTGGAAGTATTCTTTAACTTAGTCATACTCGCATTCAACTCAAAACCAAGCAGTAATATTATAGAATTCAACCAAATAAACAACATCATAATTAACAAGGTACCAATGGAGCCATACAATTCATTGTACTTTGCAAACTTTTCTACATAAATCCCAAACCCGTAAAAAGTAAAGACGTACAATATAGTTGTCAAGACGGCGCCCGGAGAAAAAAATGAGGATTGTTTTCCTTCCTTAGTTCCAAAATAATACAGCAAAGACACTGTAGTAAATATCATAAAAATAAAAATCAAGTATCTGATATTCCCTAACCAAATATATTGATCACTCAACCAACCATTTTGCATTAAAAAATCAAGCCCAAATTTAAAGGAAATCGTAAACACAACGGTTACAATCAGTAAAACCGACATTAACAATGAAGTCCCAAGAGAAACTATATAACCTTTTACCACACTTCTTACTTCAGTAACATGGTAGGAATATTCAAATCCCCCGAAAATGGCATTGATTCCATTGGTCATTAAAAAAATAGAAACTAGGAAACCAAAAGACAGCAAACCTCCATATTTATTATTCGCAATATCCTCTAAAATTGGGACTACAGCATCATAGGTTTTTGGTGGAACGGCCTCAGAAATAAGTTCCATAAAACTAGCCTGAAAACCATCAATAGGAATAAAGGGAATCAAGGTCAACATAAAAAGCATAAAAGGGAAAATAGCCATAAAAAAACTATAAGAAATACCTCCTGCCCTTGATGTCAATCCACCACGAACAATCCCAACTACATACATATGCAACAAATCATAAAGGGACATTCCCTCTAAACCCGGTATTTTTATTCTTTTTCCTAAATCGACAATTTTCTCAATCATAGCTATTCGAAATCCAACTATTAAAAAGCTTTTAAACTCAGATCCATATTATAAACAGAATGAGTTAAGGCACCTGATGATATAAAATCTACTCCACACTCTGCATAAGATCTTAAAGTTTCTTCGTTGATCCCGCCTGAAGATTCTGTTTGACATTTTCCATTGATCATCGCAACGGCTTTTCTTGTATCTTCAAAAGTAAAGTTATCGATTAATATTCGGTGAATACCATCAGAATTCAATATTTCTCTAATTTCTGCCAAATCACGTGCCTCTATGATAATTTTCAAATCTTTTCCAGTTTCTTTTAAATAGGAATGTGTTTTTTCAATAGCCTTTGTAATACCCCCTGCAAAATCAATATGATTGTCTTTCAGCATGATCATGTCATACAAAGCAAATCTATGGTTGACTCCCCCACCAATCTTCACAGCCCATTTCTCTAGTGCACGAATTCCTGGAGTGGTTTTACGAGTGTCTAAAATTTTTGTTTTAGTACCTTCTAATAAGTTCGTATAATATTTTGTTTTAGTAGCAATCGCACTCATTCTTTGCATTACATTCAGCACCAAACGCTCTGCCTTTAATATAGCATGAGAAGTTCCTTCTACGGTTAGCACAACATCTCCATGTTTTACCTCAGCTCCATCCTCTATCAAGATATTTAACTTTATGTTTGGCTCAACATATTTAAAAACTCTTTCAGCGAATGAAACACCTGCAATTACTCCATTGTCTTTTACCAACAATTGAGCTTTTCCTTTTACGTCAGCAGGAATACAAGCCAAAGAACTATGGTCTCCATCTCCAACATCCTCACGGATTGCATTTTCAATTATTATTTCAAGTTCTTTTTCAAATTGAGCTTCGCTAATCATAATGTAAATTTTATGCGACAAAAATACATTTTCTATCATCCTTAAAAAAAATATTTTGTGGATAAAAATCTATTAAAACTGTAGAAATTTAATCTCTGAATAATTTCTTCTATTCTTTATATTTGCACTATGAAAATAAAACTTTTGGCCATTGGAAAAACAGATGATAAAAATCTGAATGCATTGATAGAAACCTACAAAGCAAGGTTAAAGCATTATGTGAAATTTGATTTAGAAATTATCCCTGACATAAAAAATGTCAAAAATTTATCAGAAAAACAACAAAAGGAAAAAGAAGGAGAATTGCTCCTAAAAAAATTACAAGCAACAGATCAATTGATTTTGTTAGATGATAAAGGAAAAGATTTTACTTCGGTAGAATTCTCAAAATATTTACAAAAGAAAATGAATTCAGGAATCAAACAATTGGTTTTTGTAATTGGTGGTCCCTTTGGTTTTTCTGAGACTGTGTACAAAAAAGCACAGGGAAAAGTCTCTTTTTCTAAAATGACTTTCTCACATCAAATGATTCGATTATTTGTAGTGGAACAAATTTACCGAGGATTTACTATTCTTAAAAACGAACCCTACCATCACGAATAACAGTTGATTACTGAACTATTTTCTTTTAAAGTAATCCAGTGCATATTAATTTGTACTTTTAATAAAAAAAGAAAATGGAAGTTTTTAAGCAGCAACAATGGCATCTGATAGTATTAATTCCGATGCTTATTTTTTTATACAATTTTCCTTTTTTATATTCTGAAACAACAACTGGGTCCTTGTGGAATATTTCGACTATTTCTTGGGGCTATATAGCCGTGTCGGTTCCCATAATACATCAAGTGTATGTATTACTCGCTTGGAGACTAGAGCTCTATCATAAAAGTATTTCCAAAACCTTTGGATCTAATGGATTTAACATGTACAAAATTGGTTTCGCTATTTTAATAATCTTAAGACCCATTAGCCTAATCATTTTAGCGATTTCCAATCAAAACACTTTTCAGCTGAATAGTTACGTTACTATAATTTTGATGTTGCTATTGGCCCTTCCATCAGCCTATTTATTTTACTCAGTAAAAAAATATTTTGGGATTGATAGAGCTTTTGGCGAAGATCACTTCAATGTAAACAAATACAAAAATCAAAGCTTGATAAAAAAAGGAATTTTCAAATACACAAATAACGGAATGTATGTATATGGATTTTTGGCATTGTATATACCTGGACTTTTTTGGCATTCAAAAGCAGCTTTACTTATTGCTCTGTTCAATCATGCTTACATTTGGGTACATTATTATTTTACTGAGTTGCCCGATATCAAAAAAATATACTCCAACTAAATTACCCTTAGATACATACTATTTATTCTTTAATACAAATTGTTTTTATATATAAGGTTCTTTTGTAAAGAAATAACCATTTAAAAACAATATCATGAAATTAAAATTACACTTATTTATAGCAACCGCTATTACTCTTTTCACCCTAATTCCTTTGCAGTCTCAATTATATAATTTTGAAACCGAAGTAGTTGGTTGGAATGGTTCCTTTAATTCATCTGCAACCTATAACGCAACAGAAGATGCATTGGAATATGTTAGAACAAATGCTAATAACTCATTACAACTGGCAGCACCTGCCGATCCAGCTACCGTAGATGCTACTGCAAAAAACTATTTAAGAATTAATTATAAAAATCTAGGGGGAGCAACTCAATTACGTTTGAAAGCAACTTCAGGTGTTGATGATAACAATACTTCCATGACTATTTCTACGACTACAGGCTATGAAAATATATACTTGAATTTGTCGGGTGCAACAGCATGGGATGATGCAAGTGAGGTAATTCTGTTACAATTTAGAAGTGGATATACTGAAGGGGAAGGTGCTATCTTTATCAAAGAAATTGAATTTTTCACTGTATCACCATCGGAATTAGAAGATTTTCTAGGATTTGAATCTGCGGACGATGGAGAGTTTGGTGTTATGGAACCAAATGCAAACGGAAATTCAACAGTTACAGGTTGGTATATTCAGAATGACACGCATTGGGCTTTTGATAACACTACTGTTAAAACAGGTTTATATAGTGCCAAATTTGATGCAGCTGCAGGTATCGGAGATAACAAAATGCAAGGTGCGGGTAGTAGTTCTCCTGCCAACTCAAAATTAGATCTAGCAACTGGAGATTGGTATGTTACAGCGGATGTCTATATACCTGCAGCTAATACGGTTCCTGAATATTTAAAATTCAATGTTAAAGATCCATCAAATAACTTCACAATTACTCTAGCGGATAATCTTGCGAAAGACCAATGGAACACAGTTCAATCACCAACCATTACGGTAAGTTCAGAAAATATTGCGGATGGGTATAATTTAATTTCCAATGGTAGAGATACAAACTCTTTGATGTATGTTGATAATATTCAAGTCGTTGATGCATCTACCGCTTCTTCAAAAGATAATAGACTTGAGAATGTTTCTATTTATCCTAATCCTGCTGCCGAAGTTGTTCATATTTCTACCGATATAGATAGTAATATCTCTATTCTAAACTTAGCAGGACAAACAGTTTACTCAACTCAAGCAAAAAGCACTAGTACCGTGATAACAGTTTCAGATATAAACGCTGGAGTTTATATTGTTTCTATCACAAGTGAAGGAAAGTCCTATAAATCAAAATTAATTATAAAATAGAACCCCATCCCTATTTTATTAGAAAGCTCGTTGAAATGGTTCAACGAGCTTTTTTTTATATCTTTAAAAAAACTTAAATATGATTTTAGGAGTTTCTAAGTGGTTTGGTGAAAAAGTTGGTATCGAAGAAAAATACATGCGGCTAATTTTTACCATTGCAATTGTTTTCTACGGAGTAGGATTGGGATTTTATATTGCCTTGTGGCTTTATAAAATAATCTCAAAGGAGTAATTATTTATTCTTCTCTTCTATCCAACGAGACATAAATTCCGTGCTTCTCATCGTATGAAACAACAACATACTGCCTATAAAATTAGAGTTTCTATGGCCTTTAATGTCAAGCTCTATTTGTGTGATTTTCTTCAATAATATATTACTGAAATAAGATTTATCATAGCAATTTTCAATAAGCTGAAAACCATTCTCCTGAGATTTCTCCCATAAGTTCTTATCCGTATATAACTCTTTTGCTCCAGCAACTAAATCTTCTATAGAATTACTTACAACTCCCGACCAATCATGAGCATCATGCATGGCTTCTGCACCTATTTTTGTGGTTACACTAGGAGTTCCATTGAGCATCGCATCAATGAATTTCCCCTTTAAACCAGCACCAAAACGCAAAGGTGCTAACATTACTTTTGCATTCTGCACTACAGAATTCGCATCTTTCGCCCAACCTTTGATAAAAAAATTCTCCTTTGGATTGTTCAATTGCATTGCCTTTTGTGGCGGATAAGAACCATAAATATGCAATTCAGCCTCTGGTAACTTTTTTCTCAAAACAGGCCATATTTCTTTTTTCAAATACAGTACACTGTCCCAATTAGGGTCATGTCTAAAACTCCCAATGGTCACAAAATGAGATCTATCTTCAAAACTTTGCAATTCTTTTTTCCGCCCTTCCGATACAGGATCTAACAAAAAGGGAACATAACACAATAACTGAGGCGGTACCATAAAAACTTCTTCTAAAATTTTCATTTCTACAGAAGAAATCATCAAACTTACATCTGAACGAAAAATACTCGCTATTTCTCTTTTGGCTACCTCAGAAAATAAATCTGTTTTTTCAAATGCTCTATTTTCTTTAAATGCTTTTTGCCGAGCTTTTCGAAGGCAATGCAAATCTTCAGTATCTAAAATTCTAATAGAATCAGGACTATTTTTTTCTACACGCCAACCAAATTGCTCCTCCGTCATAAAACGATCAAACAAAACTATTTTAGGCTTTGCATCTTCAATATATGTATCAAAACTACTATCATTCAATACAATATTTTTTATTTCAACCCCAATATCTTCTATAGGGTATCTATATTCACTATCATCCGTAGCACTTGCAAATACAACCTTGTATCCCTCATTCAAAAAGCAAGTAATCAATTGCATCATCCTACTTCCAGCTGCAGATGAGTTGGGTTCTGGCCATACACTGCCAATGACAAGTACTTTTTTTTGCATCACATTCCTTTTATCAAAAGTTCTTCAACTAGTTCTTTTGTCATGGTTTTACCTGAGGCATTGCTTCGAATTGCATCAAAAGTATAGCGATAATCACAACCGTCTTTATAAGCTGAACAACCATATGAAGAACTTCCCTTAATGACTTCCCCTTTTTTACATTTCGGACAAATCAAAGCTCCTGACTTTGCATACCTCTTAGATTCTTCAGGCTTTAATATTAATTGATGATTCTCGTCAAAACCGATAGCACCATTAATTTTGGAACCTTCTTTTTTAAAACCTTTTAAAACAACGGTCTCTCCTTTCGATAAAAGTCTTTTAAACTGATTGACTGACACTTTTTTCCCTAAAAACTCAAAGGGAAGTCTAAAGGTACAACCTGCTTTGTATTCAGAACAACCATAAGCACTAGTCCCTTTTAATAATTTCCCTTTTTTGCATTTAGGACAATCGCTTCCAGACACATCACTTTTACTAACTTTTTTGGTTGCTTTTGGCAATGGTGTTTGTTCTGCAGAAAAACGTCTGGTATTTTTTTCCATACGCACTTCTACCACCAAATCGTCTACCATTTTTTTCATATTATTGATAAACTGCCCTGCACTATAATTGCCTTCTTCAATCTCTTTCAATTGCTTTTCCCATTGTCCGGTTAACTCAGCCGATTTCAATAATTCATTTTGAATAGTATCAATCAACTGAATTCCCATTTGTGTAGGAAGAATTTGTTTTTTATTTCTCTCTATATATTTTCTTCTGAAAAGAGTTTCTATAATATTCGCTCTGGTAGAGGGTCTACCAATTCCATTGGCCTTCATCAAATCTCTCAGTTCATCATCCTCCACTTGTTTTCCTGCGGTTTCCATTGCTCTTAATAGTGTTGCTTCGGAATAATTCTTAGGAGGCTTTGTAGTTTTTTCATTAAAAGAAGGGCTATGGGGTCCCGACTCACCTTTTACAAAAGTTGGCATCAACACCTCATCTTTATTCGCCGTTTTTGACTTTGTACTAGAAAAAACAGTTCTCCAACCTTCAGAAATTATTTCTTTTCCAGTTGCTTTAAAACTAACTTTTGCAGCTTCTCCAATGACTGCCGTATTCGATACTTCACACTCTGGGTAAAAAACAGCAATAAATCTTCGTGTAATAATATCATATACATTTTGATCGTGTTCCCCTAAATGACTCTCCATACCTGTAGGAATAATTGCATGGTGATCCGTTACTTTTTTCGAATCAAACACCTTTTTTGATTTCTTCAAAGGTTGCCCTCTAAGCGGTCCTGTCAACTCAGCGTATTGCGTTAATTTTCCAAGAATCCCTGGTACTTTCGGAAAAATATCATCAGGTAAAAATGTGGTATCTACTCTAGGATAGGTGACTAATTTTTGCTCATATAATTTTTGAATGATTTTCAAGGTTTGATCTGCTGTATACCCAAACTTTGTGTTACAGTAAACCTGTAAACCTGTCAAATCAAATAATTTTGGAGCATATTCTTTTCCCTTCTTCTTTGTAACGGAAGTAATTTCAAAAGGAGCATCTTTTACAAGGTTTAAAGATGCCTCACCATCTTCTTTTTTCAGAAACTTTCCTTGTTCGTTATTAAAAACAGTATTTCTATATTCGGTTTGTAGCTCCCAATAAGGCTTCGGTTGAAAATAAAGTATTTCTTTATACCTATTCACCAACATCGCTAAAGTTGGTGTTTGCACTCTACCAACAGAAAGAACCTGTTTTTGAGCACCATAACGAAGCGTATACAAGCGAGTTGCATTCATCCCAAGCAACCAATCTCCTATCGCTCTTGAACTCCCCGCATAATATAAATTATCGTAATCCTCCCCATTTTTCAAATTTTCAAAACCTTCTTTTATGGCTTCAGGAGTTAAGGAAGAAATCCAAAGTCTATCTACCCTTCCAGTATAATTAGCTTGTTTGATCACCCATCTTTGAATCAATTCACCTTCTTGACCAGCATCCCCACAATTGATCACAACATCCGCTTTATCAAATAAGGATTTAATCGTATTGAATTGTTTTTGAACACCATCGTTACTCGTCAATTTTATATCAAATTTCTCCGGCAACATGGGCAACGTATTCAAATCCCAACGTTTCCAGTGTGGCTTGTAATCATCCGGTGTAAATAAAGTACACAAATGACCAAAAGTCCATGTAATTTGGTATCCATTTCCTTCAAAATAACCATCATGTCTTTGATTTGCTCCTAATATAGTAGCAATCTCTCTAGCAACACTCGGTTTCTCGGCAATACATACTTTCATAAAATTCTAGATTTTTATAGCGGGAGGACACAAACTTACACAACTATTTTTAATTAGAAAATAAAACTAACGTACTATAAAAAGGAGTTTTCAACGATTTTCTAAACAAATATTTTGATTTAATTAACGACTAAAAGAATACAAAACCCTAATTTTGTAACACAAATGAAAAAATCAAATCTTTGGAATCGCAGTTGTACCGCAATCATATTTTGTACACTTTTTCTTGTTACTTCAAGAGTTAGTGCACAAATAGAAACAATGCGTCCGGGTAGTTTGGATAGTGATAAGGATTTTATCATTCCCTCTATCCCGAATAGTCCTAATGACACTTTTGAATTTATTAACCCTGAAAATGAGGCCGACAAATTTGAAGCTGCCTTGAACAGAATCATGCTGCAACAAATTGCAAATCAAGAATTAAAATATTTACAGCAAAAAGGGATTATTGATAAGGAAAAATTTTACAAACAGAGAGTAAAAGCTGAAATGGATGCCATTTCTAATCGAATGCCTATTATTGACAAAGATTTAGGTGGATTTAGCACACAGAGTGAATATGTAACAATTATTTGTAGGGATTTTTCTTATGCTGATGGAGATGTCGTTTCTATCGTTGTAAATGGAGAAACCAGAGTTCGTTATATTGAGTTGACAAATAGTTACCAGCAGTTCACGATCAATCTAGTAGAAGGATTAAATACTTTGTCGTTTGTAGCACTTAACCAAGGTTCTTCCGGTCCAAATACAGCAGCATTTATGGTTTTTGATGAAGGTGGAAGAGTATTATCATCCAATCAATGGAATTTGGCTACTGGCGCCAAAGCAACACTTTCTATCGCTCGAGACAAATAACTTATTCAGATAATAGGGCATCTATCATTTGAAAACTTTTAGAACTGTCCCAATTTGCCGCTCCTGTTTTATTTAACACAATGTCACCTTTCTTATTTATGATATAGGTTGCAGGTATGCTGTTGGTGGTATTCAATTCCAAAGGAATTCTAGTGAGACTATTGTAAACTGGTAAATCGTAGTTATATTTTTTTAAAAAAGGTTCCACTTTTACCAAGGATTCATTCGTTACAAATAAAAATACCACTTCATTTTTATAAGCATCATACAAATTTTGAATCGCTGGCATTTCAGCACGACAAGGTGGACACCATGTAGCCCAAAAATTCACGAAAACAACCTTTCCTGAAAAATCTGCTAAATTTATATTATCCGTATTTAATCCTTTTAACTCCCAACTCGCATTTTGAACAGCAACGACTTTAGAATCCAAAGAAGGAGAAAAAGAAATCGTTTTTATAAACCACTCTTTTGAACTTGGATTTAGAAGTAAAATAATTAGGATTACAAAAATAATATTACTCCATTGCTTCTTTACAAATTGTTTCATCACACAAAATTATTTAATTCCATATAAACTTAGTGTAACCAAAGCTACAGTACTTACAAAAAAAGGTAAAAACAGTAATAAAATTTGTAGCTTTAGCTATTCAAATCAAGTAGGCATATGCAACACAGTACTTTCCTCAATCTAAAGGGTCTTTTAAAAAACACGCAATTAGGAGGGACCGAAGACCAGAATCTTATGGTTCCGGATGAAAGAAGGGTTTTAACTCCTAAAAAAACTGTGTTGGACGAAGCAAAAAAAGCAGCTGTTTTGGCATTATTTTATCCTAATAAAAATGGAGAAACCTGTTTGGCATTGACCTTACGACCAAATTATTCTGGAACGCATTCTTCCCAAGTAAGTTTTCCTGGGGGTAAAAGAGAAATAAATGATAAAAACCTTGAAGAAACAGCCTTAAGAGAGACATTTGAAGAAATTGGCATTGAACCTACCGAAATAGAAACCATACGTGAAATCACAGAAGTCTATATTCCTCCAAGTAATTTTTTGGTAACACCCTTTATTGGAATTGCTAAAAACAAACTAGATTTTATAAAAAATCATGAGGTTGAAAAAATGATTGAAGTCCCCCTAAAACATCTTTTAGATGACTCTTTTCTAGCCATTGACACAAAAAAGACATTTTATGCAAAAAACGTGGAAATTCCCTATTTTAATTTTGACAATCAAATGGTTTGGGGAGCTACTGCCATGATAATCAGCGAGATTAAAGAACTTATAAAAAGGCTATAAAAACCATTTCTTTTTGTAAATTTGTTGCCACTAAAAACTAAACACTTCTAAATGAAATTCATTAAAAAAAATCCTTTTGGTCATATTTTATTCTTAAAAAAATGGCTCATCAGAATTGTAGGAGTAGTTTCTCATAGAAGGTATAATAAGTTTAATAAATTACAGATCGAAGGATCTGAAATAATTAGAGACTTACCGGATTCAAACGTTTTATTTGTAGCAAATCATCAAACGTATTTTGCTGATGTAGCTGCTATGTACCATGTATTTAATGCTTCTTTAAAAGGACGGGTAGACACCATCAACAATATCGGTTATATTTGGAATCCCAAATTAAACATGTACTATATAGCTGCGGCTGAAACAATGAAAGCAGGAATTCTTCCAAAGATTTTTGCATATATGGGATCTGTATCTATTCAAAGAACTTGGAGAAGTGAAGGTAAGGATGTAAAAAGACAAGTAAAGATGTCTGATATTAGCAATATAGGAACTGCCTTAAATGACGGTTGGGTGATAACATTCCCTCAGGGAACTACAAAACCTTTCAACCCTATTAGAAGAGGTACTTCACATATTATAAAAACATACAAACCTATCGTTATTCCAATCGTTATTGATGGGTTTAGACGTTCTTTCGATAAAAAAGGTCTTCTTATTAAAAAGCGAGGTGTTTTACAAAGTATGGTGATCAAAAAACCACTTCAAATAGATTATGAAAATGATTCTTTTGATGATATTGTAAAACAAATTGAAATGGCCATTGAGCAACATCCATCTTTCTTAAAAGTTATTTCTGTTGAGGAATATAAAAAACAAGAGGATGAACTTAACAAGCAAAGAGAGTTCTGGCAAACAAAGAGCTAATCCACTAATTTTCAATCAACATCATTGACAGTCAACTATCTATATTTTTATTTTTTAATATAGAGAAAACCAATAGTTTTTATTATTTTTATCGCAAATAATGATACTATGACTATTACACAATTAAAGTATATACTAGCTGTTGCCGAACACAAAAACTTTACCGTTGCCTCTGAGCACTGTTTTGTAACACAGCCTACTTTAAGTATGCAAATACAAAAGTTAGAAGACGAGCTTGATGTTGTCATATTTAACAGAGCAAAAAAGCCAATATCCTTAACAGAAATAGGTGAAAAAATAGTTTTTCAAGCAAAAACGATTGTTGAAGAAAGCAATAGGATAAATGATATAGTAGATCAGCAGAAAGGATATATAGGTGGTGAATTTAAAATCGCCATCATTCCTACTATCATGCCCACACTGTTGCCCATGTTTCTTAAAACATTTAACAACAGACACCCAAAAGTAAATCTTCAAATTGAAGAATTGACTACTGAAGAGTGTATCAAAAAATTAACCGATGGACATATAGATGCCGCAATTGCAGCAACTCCTTTAGAAAATCCAAGTATCAAAGAAAAACCCTTGTACTACGAACCCTTTGTTGGATTTGTTCCTAATTCGCATAAGCTGTCCAAAAACAAGTTATTATGTGTAGATGAGTTGGATGCTGATGATATTTTACTACTAAAAGATGGACATTGTTTTAAAGAAAGTATTTTAAACATGTGTAGTTCTTTCAATTCTGCCAACGCGAAGTCCTTTCGACTAGAAAGTGGAAGTTTTGATACATTGATCAAATTAGCGAAAGAAAATTTAGGGATGACACTGCTTCCTTATTTACATAGTTTGGATTTATCCTCTGAAGACAAAACTCTTTTAAGAGAATTTGAAAAACCTGTACCGGCAAGAGAAGTAAGTTTGCTATATCATAAATCTCAATTAAAAATGCAGTTGATTGAAGCTTTAAAAACAACAATAGATGGCATTGTAAGAGGTGCCATTTCTTTCAATGACGTAAAAATTATCAGTCCAATCGCTAAGAAAAAATAATACTAAAAAAGCCTGTAGAAAATTCTACAGGCTTTTTTTATACTACTAGTTCTAAGCAATCTCTTAACTCTGGTCGATCTACCGTAAAACTGTTCAACCATATCTTTAATTCTTCTATTTCATGGGGAAACAATTTTTTAATTGCTTTTTCTAATTCCTTATGAAATAACTCTGAATTAAAACTTACTTTTTCTAATATTTCTTTAGTATAATCAAATACTGCTCTTGACATTTATTTTTTTTTAGGTAATACTTTTTCAACACATCAAATATACTCAAAAAAAATGCTAGATGTTTCATCTAGCAGTCTTTTAACATTTGTTAACATTACTTCTTTTATAAAGCATTTATTTTTGCGACCAATCCTGTTGCAACAGTCTCTAATTCTGCCTTAATAGATGAAAAATGTGCTTTTTTACTTTCAACATTTTTTACATGAATTTTATCCATTAAAGTATCAAAAGAAGAAATTGCTTCATCAATAATTTCTTGAGTCTTTGAAGCATCTGCACCTTCATTGTTAAACTCCCATACGTAACATGCTTCAATAAGATCTCCTAAAGTATTATGGATATCTTTCTTTAAATTTTTAATTGCTGCCATTATTTTCTTTTTTTATTTGATGCAAATTTAGTCAATTATAACGGATTAGATGTTATAAACAAGTTAAGATACCTCATTGAGCAATCGCTATCAATTCTTTAATGTTTTTAAAGGTTTTATAGGACTCTTTTGAACACTCTAATTCATTTACTTGTTCATGTAACCAAGTTGTATGATACGGGATATGAATCGCTGAAGCACCTATTTCAACTAAAGGTAGTATATCAGATTTTAAAGAGTTTCCGATCATTAAAAACGCTTCGCATTCAATATCCAAATGATTTACAATTTTTACATAATCAGATTCTTTTTTATCGCTCATTACCTCCACATGATGAAAATATTTTAGCAAACCTGATTTTTCTAATTTTCTCTCCTGATCCAGTAGGTCTCCTTTGGTGGCCACAATCAATCTGTATTTTCCTTGAAGTTCTTTTAACACCTCTTCTACTCCATCCAATAATTCAATTGGTTTTTGAAGCATATCCTTTCCAATCCCCAAAATTTCATCAATTACTTTTGCCGGTACTTTTTGATTGGAAATCTCAACTGCCAACTCCACCATCGATAAAATAAAAGCCTTTACACCATAACCATAATGCTTTAAGTTGGCTATCTCTACTCTATACAATTCTTGATTGATTTTGTTTTCAGTTTCATAGGCAGATAAAAGTCGGGCTACCTCGTGCTCTGCTTCTCTAAAATAAGGTTCATTTACCCACAGTGTATCGTCCGCATCAAAAGCAATCACTTTTATTTTATCAAAGTCTATTTCCATAATTCATTTGCCTTTATCAAATCTTCTTCAGTATCAATACCTATTACTTTAAAAGGTGTTTCAACCATTTTAATTTTTTTACCATATTCTAAGAATCGAATTCCTTCTAATTTCTCGGTAGCTTCATTTTGTTGCATAGGCATTTCTGTAAAAGAAGTCAATGCCGATTTTCTAAACGCATATATTCCAATATGCTTATAGTAAGTTGTATCAATTTCTTTATTCTGTGGATAAGGAATTGGGGACCTAGAAAAATACATCACACAATTAAAAGAATCCATCACAACTTTTACATTGTTAGGGTTTTCTATCTCTTCCCATTGATCCATAGGATGCACCAATGATGCTAAATCTATTTTATGATCAGGGTCCTTTTTAAAAACATCAATAAGATCTCTCAAAGGCTCCATTCTGGTAAAAGGCTCATCTCCTTGAACATTTACAACCACATCAACATCTAAATCCACTGCTGCTTCTGCAATTCTATCAGAACCGGTTTCATGATTCTTGAGGCTCATAAAAACCTTTCCTCCTGCCGATTCTACTTTTTCTTTAATTATTTCACTATCCGTTACCACATAGACATCATCAAAAAGTCCTATTTGAACAGCTGCTTGATAGGTTCTTACAATTACGGGTTCTCCTCCTAGGTCTTTTAATAATTTTCCTGGAAATCTAGAGGCTCCATATCGAGCCGGTATCATCGCAATAACTTTCATAGTAGTACGTAAAAATTCAAGTTTAAAAATAAACACCAAAGATAGAAAAAAGGATTTCTAGGTTTTAATTTTTCACAGACATTATGAAATAAAACCAAACAATCTAATTTTTTGTACATTAGTGCAGCATGAAAATAAAAAACTACAGTTATTACTCTAAAAATTGCCATCAACCAAAATCAGTTGACTGTTTATAAACTAACCACATTTATTATGTTATAAATGCATATTTTCATGAACTAAAATCAACAATACTAACTTAAAATTAAATTTATGAAAAAATTATTAGCAGAATTTATTGGAACATTTTGGCTCGTGTTAGGAGGCTGTGGTAGTGCTGTACTCGCTGCTGGTGTTGACACAATTGGAATTGGACTTGTTGGAGTTTCTCTTGCATTTGGTTTGACCGTATTAACTGGAGCTTATGCTTTAGGTCATATTTCCGGTGGACACTTTAACCCTGCCGTATCTGTGGGATTGTTTTTGGGAGGTAGATTTGATAAGAAAGACCTATTACCTTATATAATTTCTCAAGTATTGGGTGGAATTGCAGGAGCAGCCATTTTATTTATTATTGTAAGTAGTTCACCTGATTTTTCAGGAGTAGGAACCGCACCAGGCTCTTTTGCGAGTAATTTTTATGATGCCAATGTATACGGTGTTAATTTTGGAATGATGGGTGCACTTGTAACTGAAGTTGTGATGACCTTTATGTTTTTAATCGTAATCTTAGGAGCGACGCATAAAAATGCCTCTCCAGGATTCGGAGGAATGGCAATTGGTTTGGCTTTAACTTTGATTCACTTAATTAGTATTCCTGTTACCAATACATCAGTAAATCCTGCTAGAAGTACTGCTAGTGCTATTTTTGTTGGTGGTGAAGCCATGGGACAGTTATGGTTGTTCTGGGTAGCCCCTATTGTAGGAGCAGCACTTGCCGGTATTGTGTATAAATTTATGGCACCAAACGATTGATCAATTATTAAACAGATTTAAAATGAATATTTCAGAATTAATGACATCCTCAAAAGAGGCTTTAGCAAACAAATGGGGATTGGCAATTGGAACTTTTTTAGTGTTCCTTTTACTCTCTGGTGGGTCGCAAGCGATTGCAGAAACCTATCCATTAACCCCTCTTTTAACAGTAATAATATCAGGTCCTTTTGGGGTAGGATTGAGTCTTTTTGCATTAAAACTTTCCAGGAATGAAGAAGCTAGATTTGAAGATTCATTTGCGGGTTTTTCTAACTTTTTAAATTCATTCTTAGCCTATATATTAATGACTTTATTAATTGTGGCAGGTACTATTTTATTCATCGTTCCTGGAATTATTATTGCCATTGCGCTAAGTATGACTTACTTTATTATAGCAGAAGATGATCAAATATCAGCAGTAGACGCTTTAAAGAAAAGTTATAAAATGATGGATGGTCATAAAATGAAATATTTCTTTTTATGTCTTCGATATATAGGATTAGCTTTATTATGTATCTTAACACTAGGTATCGGTTTTCTTTGGTTGGTACCTTATATGTATGTAACCAATGCTAAATTTTATGATGAAATAAAAGATGAAACCGTTATTGATATTTTAGCTTAAAAGATTAAAGTTACTCAATCAAAATACAAACCTCATAACATACGTTTATATTTTGTTAAATTTTCAAAGACAATAGGGTTTAAAAGAATTAATTTAATATATTTGTTTTATGATGAAAGAATTTTTAAACATATCTCAATTACTAAAAGCTACGACAACTGCATTAAAATCTATTTTTAATATGGAAAATCGCGGTATGTCAGCTGTATATATTAAAGTTGAAAAACGAAAAAGTCCTTTTGATCATTTTAAGAAATAAAAAAATATCATTCAACTATATCAAAGGTGCTTTTCAAAAGAAAAGCACCTTTTTTTTTTTACTATTAATTTAAAATAACAATTA
Source organism: Flavicella sp. (assembly GCF_029238425.1). GTDB lineage: Bacteria > Bacteroidota > Bacteroidia > Flavobacteriales > Flavobacteriaceae > Flavicella. The sequence goes on along the minus strand of NZ_JAQWGB010000017.1, from coordinate 28,267 downwards.
TGAAAACAACGATGCACACAATTATGAAAGCCTTAAAAAACATTTCAACGGTCTTATCCTTTCAAAATAGAAGAATCCCAGAAAGCTACATCCCCATATATATAACTCATTGATTTAAAAATTATGAAAACGCATTACCCAATACAAACAAACACTTATAGTTTCAACATCGCAAAAAATGATGTAAACAATAAAAAAGCATTATTGCCTTCTGTTTTATACGATAAAATGGAATCTACTGCCAAGCTATTTCTAAAAGGCATAGAAGAGCATAAAAACATACAGCAACATCTTTTTAAATTGAATGTTTTACAACATGCATTTTTAAAAGATAGACTGAAAATTACACATACCATTCAAAAGTTAAACGAGCAGGAAATTTTATTTACCGTACTGGTACATAAAGAAAATAGCGCAAGTAAAGAAATTATTTGCAATGCCACTTTTGGATTCAAGATAAAAGACAAGGACAATTTAGAACTTGCCTCCTAGAAGAAATGCCGATACTGTATTAGTATCGGCATTTTGTTTACCGGTTATCCCATCGGAATAACCTACCTTTGCACCTTATACATTATTTATGACATTCAAAGAATTAGAGATCGTTGCTCCAATACAAAAAGCACTTGACTCAAAAGGATATACAACCCCCACTCCCATACAAGAACAAGCCATTCCTATTTTATTAAAAGGAAATGACTTATTAGGGTGTGCTCAAACAGGTACTGGAAAAACAGCAGCCTTCGCTATTCCTATTATTCAACAACTTTTTAATAGTTCTAATACTCAAAAAAGACCAAAACGTATCAAAGCCTTGATTGTGACTCCTACAAGGGAATTAGCCATACAAATTGCTGATAACTTTGCGGAGTATTCAAAAAACACACATTTAAAAAACACGGTAATTTTTGGTGGTGTAAAACAAGCCAGTCAAGTAGGAAGACTTAAACAAGGGGTTGATATTTTAATTGCCACTCCTGGTCGTTTGTTAGACCTAATCAATCAGAACTTACTTTCATTAAGATATATAGAACATTTTGTTTTGGATGAGGCAGATCAAATGCTGGACATGGGCTTTATCAATGATATCAAAAAAATACTTAGGCTTCTTCCTGAAAGAAGACAATCTCTTTTCTTTTCAGCTACCATGCCGCAGAATATTAAAGAGTTATCACAAACCATCCTTCACAATCACCAAACGGTTACCATCAAACCGAAACAAGCAACTGCAGAAAAGGTTGGACAATCTATCTATTTTGTAAAAAAAAGTGATAAAACAAACCTGTTGATTGACATCATCAACCAAAACTCTAAACTAACAACGATTGTTTTTTCTAGAACCAAACATGGAGCAGATAAAGTGGTAAAAAAACTTGCGCAGGCGGGTATCAAATCCGCAGCCATCCATGGTAACAAATCTCAAAACGCTAGACAAAGAGCTTTAGGTGCTTTCAAAAATGGGGAGTTAAATATTTTAATTGCAACTGACATTGCCGCAAGAGGAATTGATGTATCAGACTTGGCCATGGTAATCAATTTTGATTTACCCAATGTACCGGAAACTTATGTTCATAGAATTGGTAGAACTGGTAGAGCTGATGCAAGTGGTAATGCCATTTCATTTTGTGATGTTGAAGAAAGAGCGTATTTACGAGATATAGAAAAACTAATCAATCAAAAAATTCCGGTAATCGAGGGGCATGATTTTGTGGATGACAGCAAGGAATCTTTTGAAAAAAAGGGCCCTTCTAAGCAAAAGCAACAAGCCAGAAGAAAGGGAAATGCGAACAAAGGAAAACCAAAAAACAGGCGAAGAAATCCTAAATCATAAGACTGTCGAAAATCTACTTTTCATTTAATTCAAATGTAAAGATTTCGTTATTCTTTTACCATTTGTTTAAAAAATAAAATAATCATTAGCATTTTTAACAATATAATGCTAAATTTGGTTACAACTAATTATAATTAATTTACAAAAATGAGTAAAGGTACAGTAAAGTTCTTCAATGAAACTAAAGGTTTTGGATTCATTACGGAGGAAGGATCAAGTAATGAACATTTCGTTCACGTAACAGGTTTAATCGATGAAATCCGTGAGGGTGACGAAGTAGAATTTGAATTACAAGAAGGTAGAAAAGGTATGAATGCAGTTAACGTAAAAGTTATCTAAACACATATTTTAAAAAATTAAAAAGCCTATCAATTTATTTTGATAGGCTTTTTTATTGTAGTAAATCTTTATAATTATTCTTTGATAACGCGAATTACTTTCTCATCTATTTTTAAAATGTAGATACCAGACACTAAAGATTCTAAATTTAATTGACTAGTCCTTGAAGACAAAACACCTTGCTTTACTGCGATTCCCGACATATCCAATATTTGATAAGATATATCTATTGAATCCATTTCAATAAACAATTGAGCAGTCGTTGGGTTTGGATAGACAGTAACTTTGAGTTCGTCCTTGAAAACTTCAGCCGTGGATAAAGCCGTATCATCATAAACTTTTATATTATCTATAGCCATATCTCCAGCATAAGTAGCCCCACGAACCGCTCTAAAGAAAAATCGCACCGTTTGATTACCGTAAGCATCTAAATCTACACTTGTAGTTAAAAAATCATCTGAAGTATCATCCTGTTGTTCGTCCACAAATTCTTTCAATAAAATTGAAGTACCACTTTCATCAATCATATAAAGTTGTAATGTTCCCATTTCACTCCCCACCATATGATAATCAAAATCAATTTTTGGTGTTGTAAAGACACTTAAATCAATAGGAAAATTCAAATGCAAATCTGCAGTTGATCCATGATCTGTCCCTGTATTATTATTTGCCTCTAAAAATGCATAATAACCATCTCCGCCAGAGCCAGATTCAGGCCCAGTGCCATTTGAACTTGTTGACCCCGAAGCAATATACCAAACTGCTGTTGTTTCTGCCTGTTGCAGCAAACAATCTTCATCTTCTAAAATAAATTTTGAGTTGTATGATTCGAAATCCTCAAGTATCATTTCACTTACGGTGGCACATAAGGTTGAAAAGGAAGTCAACTGTACCCAAATACTTTCTGAACTCTCAGAACATTGAGATCGAACATAAACGTCATAACTTGTTCCTATACTTAACCCCGTAATTTGATGCGTGGTCTGAGTCACTTCTACAAAAGTACCATTTCCTTGAGTAAACCCCTTTTCACCATATTCTAATTCCCAACTCAACTCTTGATATCCTTGGGACCATTCTAAATCTACGGAACTTGTGCTCCATGAGGTTGCTTTAAAATTAGTTGGTTCTTCACATTCCTTTAAAGTTTCTCTTTCAGTTACTCCTTCCCATAAACTTTTACTAGACTCCCCACAAACTGCTCTTACGTAAAAATCATAATTTGTATCAAAATCCAATCCTGTTACTGTATAAGGATTAGTTGTTATTCCCGTAACAATTGTTCCTACACCTGTATCATTTATAAATCCTTGAGGTCCATACTCTATTTCCCATTCTGTCTCATCTCCATTTACCGTCCAAGAAATTTCTATGGTTGTCGGTGTACTATTTGAACTTTTTATATTATCAGGTTTCGGACAGGTATAGGAAGTTGTAAATTTAGAGGATACCACCCAATTAGAATAATCACTATTGCCACAACTTGCTCTCACGTAAGCTTTATAGCTCGTGTTTTCTAACAGCCCTGCAGCTGAATAACTATTTTGAGATAAAGATTCTCCAGCAATCACAGGCTCATCAAGACTCGATTCTTGAATAATAATTTCCCATGCGGTTTCACTATAACCAGCTGTAAAATTAACGGTAGCAGAAGTATCTTCAATTTCAGAGACTATTATATTACTAGGATCTGAACAACTTGTATTTGTAACAGACAATTCATCTATCATCCAATAATTCCCCTCTACTCCTAAATCATCAAAAACAAATTGAACTTGCATTGATGGGTTTTTGTAGCTAGAAATATCCAATTCGACTAAATCAGGATTTGAAAATGAAGCACTCCCAGAGTGAGTATGCACGGTAACCCATTGAGTTCCGTCAAAGACTTGTACAATAGCTATATTACTGTTGTCGCTACTATTAAAAGCCTCATCAAATTGTAAGATCAATTTAGTTGCGGCACTAGCGTCAAAAACAGGACTTAACAACGTTTCTTTAAAAGTTTCTGCAGCCACTTTTGCTGCTACACTTCTAAAAGGACCTTCTATAATAATCTCTTCCTCAACATAGTTATTAGAGACAAATGCAGCATTGGTGCCATTTAAATTCTGAGACTCAACATTTCCAGAACTCCAAGTATCACCTGTTGCAGAACCTTCATCCATTGTAGTAAAAGAGCCTAAATCTGTATCAAAGTCTTCAGATATGTAGGTCTGAGACTGTAACACTCCGACGAATAGCAATAATATAATTAGAATATTTTTCTTAATAAAACTCATAAGTAGTAATTTATAGGGTTATAAAATGTTGCCAAACATTAAAAACTATAGAAAATTACCAAATTGGTAACTTATTTTCATATCTTTGCATAAACAATAATAAAGTGAGAATAATATCAAAACGAGTACTAAGAGATTTTTGGCTAAAACATGCTGATAGTGAACAACAATTAAAATCTTGGTATCGGGAGACTGAAAAAGCTCAATGGAATAATATTAATGATTTAAAAACTGAATATCCTAATGCGAGTATTTTAAAAGAAAATAGGATTGTTTTTAACATTAAAGGGAATAATTATAGACTGATTGTTAAATTTAATTTTGAGTATCAAATCTCTTGGATAAGATTTATTGGAACTCATGCAGAGTATGATAAAATTAACGCAAACGAAATTTAAAATGAATATATCACCAATTAGAAACGAAAATGATTATCAAAAAGCACTTGTGAGACTTGAAGCAATTTTTGATTCAAAAAAAGGAACTAAAGAAGGAGATGAGTTAGAAATATTATCTATTTTAATTGATAAATATGAAAACGAAACTTCTCCTATCGGATTGCCAGATCCGATTGAAGCTATTAAATTCAGAATGGAGCAAATGGGAATGAAACAAAAAGATTTAGCCGAAGTTGTTGGATTTAAAAGTAGAGTAAGTGAGATTTTGAATAAAAAAAGAAAATTGACATTAGAAATGATTAGAAAATTAAATACTAATCTTCATATTCCAACGGATGTCTTAGTTCAAGATTACTAAAAAACGTTAGGCAACAACGGCTATAAAAAATGTGGGCATCTGTCCTAATTCAAAGGTTTATGATTTATCTATTAAGTCACAAACCTTTTTTTCTTTCGTTTATAAAAAAAGACTAAATTTATAACTCAAAAAAAAGCTATGTTTTGTGCTAGGTCGAAAATCTAGTACTTTTCTAATCCCACACATTTCATAGCCAAAACCGTTGTAGTAGGTATTATTAAAACACTCAAAAGCCTAAATACCCTACCCTTTCACTATCTTATTTTTTTATTTTTTTTTACATGTTTTAAAATCAGGTGATTGATTGGATTTATTCCTAAGCCTTCAACATTATTTTGAGTAAATCGTACAACCTCATCATAATACAAAGGAACCAAAGGTGCTGATTCCATCAACAGACTATCCATTTTTTGATACAGACCTTCTCTTTTCTTTTTATCAACAGTTCGAATAGATTCTTCAAATAACAAGTCATAGTTTTTATTACTATAATGCGTGTAATTTGGTCCGTTTGGTGAAAACTTTTTGGTGTGAAAAATAAATAAATAATTTTCCGCATCAGGATAATCTGCTACCCAACTTCCTCTAAAAATACTCAATTGACCATTTACTTTTGTTTGACGTAAAGTAGAAGGAGGCATCACATCAATCTCTACATTCAATCCTGTTTTTTCCACTTCTCTCTGGATATATTCACACAAATCTAAATACTGACTATTAGTACTAATAGTCACAGATGGTTCCGTATTACCTGTTTCTTCAATATAAGACTGAACTAAATTTTTGGCTTTTTCCGGTTGATAATCATAACCTTTCATATGATTAAAAGAAGGCAACCCTTTTGGAATAAAACCATTTACAGCAGGTGTTCCAATACCATTTCTTAAATACAGAATCATTTTTTTTCTATCAAAACCGTAGTTCAATGCTTTTCTAATCTTTAGCGACTGCACTTCGTTTTCTTTAGCATCCAGATAAATCCCTAAATATTCTGTATTCAAATAAGGCCCCTTTACCATATTTATTTTCCTCTTATAAGTTTCTGTTAAAGTTCCTTTGGTTGTTAAAAGTTCATCCTTATAAGAGGCATCTATACTATTTAAAAAGTCCAGATTCCCTTGCACAAATTGTAAAAACTCACTTTGTTTATCCGGCAAAAAAGTTACTGCTACAGCTTCCATATAAGGCAATCGTTTTCCAAGAGAATCTCTTTCGTAATAGAGGTCGTTTTTTCTAAAGACCAACTTAGTATTTTCTACCCATAGTTTAAAATGAAAGGGGCCTGTACCAATAGGATTGGATCTAAATTTATCTTTAAAACAAGCAATCGCTTCTTTTGGTACCACAGAACAATAGCGCATACTTAACAAACTAATAAAAGGTGGAAAAGCTTGTTTTAATTCAATCCTAAAAATAGAATCATTGACTGCTTCAAATTGAGACACATGCTCTAACACCCATTTACCAGGTGATGCAACTTTCGGATCTAGGAGTCTCTTAAAACTGTATTCAAAATCTTTCGCGGTTACTCTTCTTGTAGAATCTTTTCCAAACAACATATGCTTATGAAAAAATACATCGGAACGTAAAGTAAACTCATAATTCTTTCCTTCATTGGATATCTCCCAAGATTTTGCTATATCAGGCTCCACTTCCAATTGATCATTCAACTGAACCAAGCTATTGAAGAGTTGATTTGTTGCCCAAATAGTTCTTAAATCTTTCGCAAAAGCTGGATCTAACGTGGTAATATTTGCCGCTTCGTTATAACGGAACACTCTATCTGTCTTCTCTGATTGATTTCCTTTGGAGCAGGAAAATAATATTCCCACTATAAGAAACCCCAATAAAACTTTAAGTTTACAATTGTCTAAACGTTGATTATCCATACATTATTTTAATAATTCGGGCATTCATCCTGAATATAAAAGTTAACTAATTTGATGCTAATAATTCAGTCAAAAACGTATAAAAAAATTGAGTTTAAAGACTTACTTTTGTACTCGACAAAAGTACAAGAATGAATACAGATAAAAAAGTAGCTTTTTACACTTTAGGATGTAAATTAAATTTCTCTGAAACTTCAACTATTGCTAGAAGTTTTCAAGATGAAGGATTCGAAAGAGTTGACTTTGAAGAAAAAGCAGATATCTATGTGATCAACACATGTTCGGTTACTGATAATGCTGACAAACGCTTTAAATCGATTGTTAAAAATGCTTTAAAGAAAAATGAGGATGCTTTTTTAATTGCTGTTGGATGTTATGCACAACTTAAACCTGAAGAATTAGCCAATGTTGATGGCGTTGATTTGGTTTTGGGTGCAACGGAAAAATTTAAAGTTACCGACTATATAAATGACCTTTCCAAAAATGACATGGGAGAAGTTCATTCCTGTGAAATCTCTGAAGCTGATTTTTATGTAGGTTCTTACTCTGTTGGAGATAGAACTAGAGCATTTTTAAAAGTGCAAGATGGATGTGATTACAAATGTACTTATTGTACCATTCCGTTAGCCAGAGGAATTTCTAGAAGTGATACTTTGCAAAATGTGTTAAAAAACGCGGAAGAAATCTCACAAAAAAACATTAAAGAAATAGTTCTTACTGGAGTAAATATTGGCGATTACGGAAAAGGTGAATTTGGAAACAAAAAGCACGAACATACTTTTTACGAACTAGTACAAGCTTTAGATGACGTAAAAGGGATTCATAGATTGCGTATTTCTTCTATTGAACCTAATTTACTAAAAAATGAAACCATCGATTTTGTTGCTAATAGCAAAACTTTCGTCCCTCATTTCCACATCCCTTTACAAAGTGGTAGTGACACACTTTTAAAATTAATGAAACGACGTTATTTGCGTCAAATTTACACAGATAGAGTTTCTGAAATAAAAGCTAAAATGCCAAACGCTTGTATTGGTGTGGACGTAATTGTTGGTTTTCCGGGAGAAACTGAAGAATTGTTTCTTGAGACTTACAATTACTTAAATGAGATGGATATATCATACCTTCATGTTTTTACTTATTCAGAAAGGCCTAATACAGAAGCCGTTGAAATGGATGGTGTTGTCTCTGCCAATGTCAGAAAAAAACGAAGTAAAATGTTGCGTGGTTTGTCAGTTAAAAAAAGACGTGCATTTTATGAAAGTCAGTTGCAGACAGAACATACCGTATTATTTGAAAGTGAAAACAAAGAAGGTTATATTCATGGGTTTACAGAAAACTACGTAAAAGTCAAAACCCCATGGAACCCAAGTTTAATAAATACAATTCATAATATTAAGCTTACTAAAATTGACGAAGACGGCCTTGTACGTTTCGATTTTCTTTAATCATTTTTTTGGCGTACCTTATAATTATGAAAAGGCATATTTATTTTATTCCAGGTACTGCAGCAACCTCTAAAATATTTAAAGGATTAAGTTTTCCTAAAGAAAGTTTTGAATTACATTATTTAGAATGGATACTTCCCACTTCTAAGCATGAAAGTTTAGACTCCTATACAAACCGTTTCATGGAACAGATTTCTCATGAGAATCCGATCATCATTGGTGTTTCTTTTGGAGGTGTTTTGGCTCAAGAAATTGGAAAAAAAATAAATTGCGAAAAAATCATCTTGATCTCAAGTATCAAAGATATTCGCGAGCTACCTAAAAAATTAAAACTTATAAAAAAACTTCACCTTTATAAGCTCATCCCTCTCATTCCAATAAATTTTATAGAAAAAATTACGTTACATTTTTCAGGAACACGTTTGAATAAAACCATAACCTCTTACAAAGCATACCTTTCTTATAGAGATCCTAAATATTTATATTGGGCAGTCAAATCTTTACTCTTTTGGAGTTCTGAGAACCATTTGAACAATATACTTCATATTCATGGCGAAAAAGATGTCGTATTTCCAATAAAACATATTTCTAATTGTGTAAGAATAAAAAAAGGATCTCATGTGATGATTCTTTTAAAAGCAAAAAAAATAAATAAAATTTTATCTCAAGAATTAGCATAATGGCGCGAAATTTGTAACTTTAGATATACTCCAAATAACCGTTTTGAGTCTTACTAAATTTTATTCACCATGCGTAACTTTAATAAATATATTATCCCCATAACTCTCGTTTGTATTTCTTTTGCATTGTTTATCTACAGTACAGAAGAACCTATTAAAAACACGAGTGACACCTACCAGATAAAAGCTTTAAAAATCCCAAACAACTTAACTTTTGCTGGAGAAGCTATCCCATTAAATAAACCTGATGTAAGAGAACGAATCGACAAGGAACTACTTGTAAATACGTATTGGCAATCCAATGCTTTATTATTGATAAAACGTTCACACAAATTCTTTCCTGTGATAGAGCCAATACTTACAAAAAATGGAATTCCGGACGACTTTAAATATTTAGCTGTCATTGAAAGTGGACTTGAAAATGTTACTTCATCTGCAGGAGCAAAAGGATTCTGGCAATTGATGCCACATACCGCTAAAGAAAGAGGATTGGAAGTCAATAATAATGTAGATGAACGTTATAATATTGAAAAAGCAACTGAAGCCGCTTGCGATTATCTTTTACAATCAAAAGAAAAATTTGGTACTTGGACTTTAGCTGCTGCGGCCTACAATGCCGGTAACAGAGGGATCTCAAGAAATCAGGAAAAACAAAAAGTAACGGATTATTATGATTTGTTATTAAGTAGTGAAACGCAACGCTATGTTCCAAGAATTATCGCCATTAAAGAAATTCTTTCACACCCAAATCATTATGGATTTATCTTCGACAATGAAGATTTATACAAATTGGAACAGACTAAATTAGTTACTGTAGATACTGCCATCCATAATATTGCCTCCTTTGCGCAGCAAATGGAATGCAACTATAAAGAGTTAAAATTGCACAACCCTTGGTTGAGAGAAAACCATCTAAATAATAAATCTAGAAAAAAATACGAAATTAAGATTCCTTAAAACTCTTACTTTTTAAATGACTTTAACAACAACAATTTTAATACTCTTGATCATCGGACTTACAGCAGGTATTGTAAGTGGTCTTGTTGGAATTGGTGGAGGAATTATTATGGTCCCTTTGTTTGTCTTTCTTTTGGGATATACACAACATGGGGCTCAAGGATTAAGTTTGGCTATTATGCTACCACCTGTTACTTATTTTGCTGTTGCAAATTACCACAAAGCGGGTGAAGTAAACTGGAAGTATACCGTTATTGTTGCTCTATTTTTTACAGTTGGAGGATTCTTAGGATCTGAAATAGCCTTAAGTATCGATCAGGTTTCTTTGAAAAAAGTTTTTGGTGTTGTGATGTTTTTGGCTGGAATAAAAATGTTTTTTGGTAAATAATCTGTTATGAAAGAATCAAAATCTACATCACTACCAAAAAACAAAACAACCCTGACGCTAATAGGTGTTGGATTATTGGCGGGGGTTTTAAGTGGACTCGTTGGTGTTGGAGGAGGCATTGTCATGGTACCTCTTTTTGTGTACTTACTTGGTTTTACACAGCATAATGCACAAGGTCTTAGTTTGGCAGTAATGTTACCCCCTGTAACTTATTTTGCAGTAAACAATTATAACGACACGGAACCCATCAATTGGTATTACATGGTTACCATAGCAGTATTATTTGCAATTGGCGGATTTATTGGGTCAAAAATAGCACTTAAAATAAATCAGAAATCACTCAAGAAAATATTCGCTGTTTTACAGCTTATAGTTGCCATTAAAATGATTTTTGATTTTTAATAACTCGTTTATTCAAACAGCGTACTTTTCACAGCCTCCTGATACTCTTGTATCATATCTTCAATTATTTCTTGAGAAGATTCAATTTGATCAATGACACTTGCTATTTGTCCAATTTCCATCATTCCTTCAAGTGTTTCACCTTCAAAAATTCCCTTTTTCAATCTACGCTTCCCAAGAAACTCCTTTAACTCTGAAACAGTATGATCTTTTGAAAAACGTACCAGTTCTTCAAAAAATTCATTTTTAATCATTCTAACAGGGGCAATTTCTTTTAAAGTCAACATAGTATCTCCTTCTTTTGTCTCCAATACGCGCTCCTTAAAATTTTGATGTGCAGAAGATTCTATACTTGCTGCAAACCTACTTCCCACCTGCACACCATCAGCTCCTAAAACCATAACCGCCAACATACCTCTTCCAGTTGCAATTCCACCAGCTGCTATCAAGGGGATCGTAATTTTCTGTTTGACTGTTGGAATTAATGTAAACGTAGTACTCTCCTCTCTTCCATTATGTCCACCTGCTTCAAAACCTTCGGCCACCACAGCGTCAACACCCGCCTCTTGAGCTTTTAGTGCAAACTTCAAACTACTTACCACATGAACCACTGTGATGCCATGTTCCTTTAGTTTAGCAGTATATAATTTAGGATTCCCTGCCGAGGTAAAAACAATCTTCACTTTTTCCTCTATAACAATCGAAATCAATTCTTCAATATTCGGATAGATCATTGGAATATTCACTCCAAAAGGTTTGTCGGTAGCTTTTTTACATTTTTGAACATGTTCTCTAAACATTTCAGGATACATAGAACCAGAACCAATCAACCCAAGCCCGCCCGCATTACTAACTGCTGATGCTAATTTATATCCACTTACCCAAACCATACCTCCTTGAATAATTGGATATTTTATATTAAATAATTTTGTAATTCTATTTGACTTCATACTCTTTGCTTAACTTAAGCCCTAACTCTATTTTGTCTATCTTTTTAATATTTTCACAGAATGACTGTTGGTTCCTGATACTAATTCTAGAACATACACACCGTTATCCATTCCCTCCATATCAATAATATTATCGCTACTTGAAATATTTTTAACAGCTATTAATTGCCCTAAAACATTGAATATATGTACCTCCTTGTAATCATGATTCTTTGCTAGGGTAATATGCAACTTATCTGTTACGGGATTTGGATAAATCTTTATTATTTGTTTTTTCTGATGTTCAACATCTAACGACTCATAAATAGATTGGAAATCCGGAATTCCATAACCGTATTGATCAGAGGGGTTTTGAAATCTATCTGAAGATTGCACAATAAGATCTTTAATCTCACTTGCTGTTTTATTCGGGAAAGCTTGCCACAAACAAGCACTCATCCCTGCCATAATAGGTCCAGAAAAAGAAGTTCCATTAGACAAACTTACATTCCCTGCGCTATTGATAACATATACATTTCTACCCTGTGCCAAAACTTCTGGTTTGACTCTATTATCTGCTGTTGGTCCGAAAGAACTAAAACTAGCTATAATCTCATTCGCATCTACAGCTCCCACTGATAAAACAGATGGGGCATCCGCCGGAGCGCTTATATATTTCCATGAACTACTTCCTTCATTTCCCGCTGAAGTAACCAACAACATCCCTCTTGAGGATGCGATCTCTGCTCCTCTTGAAATAAAAGTTGTAGCACCATCCATATCTGAATAAGAATAACTATAGCTGGAATCATCATAAGTTGTATAGCCCAAAGAAGTATTTATAATATCTACACCAATACTGTCTGCCGCTTCCGCGGCTTCCACCCATAAACTTTCTTCAAGTGGTGTTTCTGAGCCAACATCTTCCGTCACATATAAGTAAAATTCCGCATTAGGAGCCGTTCCAATAAATTGGTGATCTATAAAAGCCCCAATGGTTGATAAAACAGAAAGTCCATGCGTATTACCTGTATCTCCATAATAATCCGAATTCCTATTGACATAATCATACCCTCCTAAAATCTCTCCATTACTCAAGTTAGCATCATGCAATCTACCAAAAGATGTAAAAGTTTCTACTCCTTTAAAGCCTGCATCAAGAATTGCAATTTTATATCCAGTCCCTAAGTAGCCCAAATCATGAAGAAAATCTCCAGAAAGCATCGTGGTTTGATTTTCTGTCTGTCCATAATTCAATTGAGCTTCCAAAGTTTTTTCTATGCTAAATTTATCTGATGCTTTTTTTCCTATTCCTTTGTTCAAGCTATTATCTTTAAACTGAACAGAATCTACGATACTCAAAGACGCAACCAAATTTATGTCCGTTATAGTACCTCTAACATGCAGCGCATTCAACCATTTAGATTTTGCCAATACTGTAATACCGTTACTTTGCGAAATTGTATTCACATAACTACTCTCCACAGGAACATCCTTAAGGTCTAAACTAATTCCTTGAGCAGTTCTTCTGTCCAAAGAGTGCTGACTGAGCATCAAAAGTGGACTATTCAAGTAAGTATTAGATGTAGGTTTATCTTTCAAATAAACCCATGCATCTTCTTCCTGAGAAAAACACAGACTGCTGAACAAACAAAAAGTAAGAACCAAAAATTTCATCTCAACAATTTACAATTTTAGAAACAAAAAAAGCGAATGAATCAACCATTCGCTTATTTTTTTAAATACTTAGCCTTAAACTAATTTCTTTGCGTTTTTAACTTTTTGCTTTGTCAATGCTATTTTGATCACATCACTCATTTCAGTAACATAATGAAATTTAAGACCTTTTAAATATGATTCTTTTATTTCATCTATATCACGTTTGTTTTCTGCACAAAGGATAATCTCTTTTATATTCGCTCGTTTTGCAGCTAATATTTTTTCCTTGATACCACCTACAGGCAATACTTTTCCTCTTAAAGTAATCTCACCAGTCATAGCCAAGTTTGATTTTACTTTTTTCTGAGTCAATACTGAGACTAATGAAGTCAGCATCGTGATTCCTGCACTTGGTCCATCTTTTGGAGTTGCTCCTTCAGGAACATGAATATGAATTTTATAATCGTCCAACACCTTTTGATCGATTCCAAACTCCTCAATATTTGCTTTTATATATTCCAAAGCAATCGTTGAAGACTCCTTCATTACTTTTCCTAAATTACCCGTGATAGAAAGTTCTCCTTTTCCTTTAGACAAAATAGATTCAATAAATAAAATATCTCCACCAACACTTGTCCAAGCCAAGCCTGTTACTACACCAGCAACGCTGTTATTCTCATACTTATCTCTTTCCATTTTTGAAGCTCCTAAAATGGTAACAATATCCTCATCAGATAATTTTACATTATAGTCATCTTCCATGGCAATAGACTTCGCAGCATAACGCACTACTTTTGCAACCTGCTTTTCTAAACTTCTCACACCAGATTCTCTTGTATAACCTGTTACAATTTTTTCCAATTGCGCTTTCCCAACTTTCAAATGCTCAGTTGTCAAACCGTGCTCTTTTAATTGTTTTGGTAACAAGAATTTTTTAGCTATTTCAGTTTTCTCCTCAATGGTATACCCCGAAACATTGATCAATTCCATACGGTCTCTCAATGCCCATGGCACCTCTCCTATATTATTCGCTGTCGCAATAAACAACACCTTAGAAAGGTCATAACCAACCTCTAAATAATTGTCGTAAAACTCTGTGTTTTGCTCTGGATCCAATACCTCTAACATTGCGGCAGATGGGTCTCCACCATGACTCGAGGCTAATTTATCAATCTCATCTAAAACAAAAACAGGATTTGACGTATTGGCCTTTTTCATATTCTGAATCAATCGTCCAGGCATAGCACCAATATATGTTTTTCTATGTCCTCTGATTTCAGATTCATCTCTTAATCCTCCTAAAGACATACGAATGTATTTTCTTCCTAAAGCCTCTGCCACAGATTTACCAAGGGATGTTTTACCAACTCCTGGAGGTCCATACAAACAGATAATTGGAGATTTCATATCCCCTTTTAGCTTTAAAACAGCCAAATGTTCAATGATTCTTTCCTTCACTTTTTCAAGGCCAAAGTGATCTCTATTCAAAATTTTATCTGCACGTTTTAAATCAAAATTATCTTTTGAATATTCATTCCATGGCAAATCCAACAACAATTCTAAATAGTTTCTTTGAATTGAATAGTCGGGCATTTGAGGGTTCATCCTTTGCAACCTACTAATTTCTTTATCGAAACGTGTTTGCACTTCCTTACCCCATTTTTTATCATTTGCTTTTTCCTTCAACTCAACCAATTCCTCGTCATGGGAAACTCCTCCTAACTCCTCTTGAATTGTTTTCAATTGTTGTTGCAAGTAATATTCTTTCTGCTGTTGATCCATATCAACACGTGTTTTAGATTGAATATCATTACGTAACTCCAAACGTTGCAATTCTTTATTCAACTCTTTTAAAGTGGTAATTGCACGCTCTTTCAAAGAACTTTTTTCTAATAGGCTCTGCTTTTTCTTCACACTTAAATTCATGTTAGAAGAAATAAAATTTACTAGAAAAGATTGACTTTGAATATTTTTAATAGCAAAAGCAGCCTCTGAAGGCAAGTTTGGATTTTCTTTAATTACCTCCAAAGCAGATTCAGTTACTGATGACATAATTTCTTTAAACTCATCAGTATCTTCAATAAAACTATCTTCCAAGAAATCTTGTGTCGTTGCCTTTAAATAAGGTTCTTCCTGAATAACTTCATTTACTTGAAAACGTTTTTTCCCTTGAATAATTACGGTTGTATTTCCATCAGGCATTTTCAACACTCGTAAAATCTGAGCGACTACTCCTACTTTATGAATATCTTTTTCTGTTGGCTTTTCTACCGATGAATCAATTTGAGAAACAACCCCTAAAATTTTATCTCCACTATTTACGTCTTTAATCAACTGTATAGATTGATCTCTACCCGCCGTGATAGGAATCACAACCCCTGGAAACAACACTGTATTTCTTAAAGGTAAAATGGCTAAAGTTTCAGGAATTTCCTCTTTATTTATCTCCTCTTCATCTTCTGCTGTCATCAATGGAATCAACTCTGAATCCTCATCAAGCATATTTTGCAAAGACAAACTGTCTATTTTTATCACTTTTGAATTGCTCATATATATATTTTACTGTCAAACTGACATTAATTCTAAACCAAACTTCAATTCGGAAATCTACCTATTTCCAAAAACCCTTTTAAAACAAGGTTTCATTGAAGTTTTAACGCTCTATTACAGTAAATATTTCAATTCTCGTGCCAAGACGCTTAATCAGACAAACTATACTGTCGATTATATTTTTTAATCCAACTCATCTATCAAATGAAATTTAAAATACATTTCTTCTCCATCTCTTTCTACCAACAGATCCACTCGTCTATTTTTCTTTTTATAAAAATGTTCAATTATGTCACCATAAGATTTATGATGAACTGCTATATCATCAATCTCTAACAATACATCTCCTTTTTTTAATCCCCCTAAATCCCCTGGAGAACCTTTTCTAACATTGGCAATGATATAAGATGGTTTTAAAGCAAAATGATAGTCTAGAGAAACTAAATTATTATCACTTTCAACTAAATTAACCCCGGTTTGGCGAAATTCTAAAACCATAACACTTCCGTTATAATTGATTTCCAATCCGCTCATATTGTAATAAAACTCCTCCTTATATCTTGAGTTTTTTTTCAAGTACATTTTTTCACTTCTATAATCAAACCAAACAGTAAATCTTTTTAAAATCCCCGCACCTAACGTACCACTCCTTCCTTTAATTTTTTTAGCCTTTTTTGCGACATCCTCATTCAAAAAAGAAACTATTGGATTCCCAAAATCATATCCTCCAAAAGCAAAGGTTTCTATTCTAGATTTATCTCCATGAATACTACCCGTCAAACTTTCTCCTAACAAATCTGTGAAATATTTGGGTGGTAATTTTTCAAATTTATTTACATCTTTGAACAACCATAAAGCCTCAGTACCACCTGTATCAATTAGTAATTTTACAGGTTTATGAGCGGTATCATTTTCAAATATTTTAACCTGACCTTCCATGTACGGTTTGTCATTATGAAAAACCAAATCTATTTTTTTGACTTTGTCCTCTTTGTGCTTTTTATCATAAAAATATTCTCTATCATAAACGATTATTTTATTTCTCTTGTAATCAACTTTAATCACATTATTTCGAAAAAAGTCAGCTCCAATCAATCCATGAATCGCAATCCCTGTTTTGGCCGAAAAATTTAATTTTTCATCTTTCAACAAAAAAAAATCTCTGTTAGGAAGTACCATGCTTTTATATCTCACGGTATTCCCCATAGACACATATGCCTTTACCGGTTCTCCATAACCAAAACCTCTAAGATTTACGGTGCGCAAAGAATCTTTAATAAAAAACTTTCCATTTTCTCCCAAAAAAAGAATATTTCCCTTGACACCGGTATCTAAAATAAAATCACCGGGCACCCCATTTAATTCTAAGGGAAGAATGATTAAATTATTTATAAACTTAAATTTTATACTTTGATACTTTTTACCCGGACGCAAATTAGACACCTTTTGTGCAGTCACAGAAAAAGTGAGAAACAAAACCAATATGTAGGCAATTTTCTTCATTCGGTCCATTTTTTCTCTAAGTTACAAAAGAAATCTTTTTTTTCTCAAAAAAAACGAGCTATTATTGAGGCTTTTAAGGTAAAAAAATTAAATTTGTATGCTATTTTAAAATTACAATTTTCACAAAAACAGAAGCATGCCACAAATATCTAAAAAGGGAATATTAACGCCAGAATCACCAATACGAAAACTGGTTCCCTATGCTGAGGCAGCAGAGAAAAAGGGCATTCATATTTATCACTTAAATATTGGTCAACCCGACATACACACTCCCAAAGTTGCCTTAGATGCTGTAAAAAACAATACCATAGAAATTCTTGGTTACACTACATCTAACGGCTCTGAGCAATACCGTGAAAAACTTGCCAATTACTATAGTGGACATAATATAGCGATTGAAAAAGAAAATATTTTGGTGACCACTGGTGCCTCAGAAGCTTTATTATTCACCATCGCTTGCATCACGGACCCTCATGATGAAATTATCATTCCAGAGCCTTTTTACGCTAATTATAATAGTTTTGCTATTGCTGAAGGGGTTAATGTGGTACCTATCACTTCTACGATTGATGAAAATTTTGCTTTGCCTAAAATTTCAGATTTTGAAAAAGTCATCACTAAGCATACAAAAGCGATATTAATTTGCAATCCTGGAAACCCAACCGGAGTTGTCTATTCTAAAAAAGAAATTCATCAATTAAAGGAATTAGCCATCAAATATGATTTATTTCTTATTGCAGATGAAGTGTATAGAGAATTCGTATATGACGATGCAGCACATTATTCTATTCTAAATGAAGAAGGAATGAATCAGAATGCCATTATGATTGATTCTATCTCAAAAAGATACAGCATGTGTGGTGCTAGAATTGGTTGTATTGTTTCAAAAAACAAAGATTTCCTAGATACCATTATGAAAATGGCACAATCTAGATTAAGTCCACCAACTTATGCTCAAATTGCTGCTGAAGCTGCTCTAGAAACCCCACAAAGTTATTTTACTGAAGTGGTGGAAGAATATACTGGCAGAAGAAATATTTTGGTAGAAGAATTGCAAAAAATTGAAGGAGTTAAAGTATTTACTCCTCAAGGAGCATTTTACTGTATCGTTCAATTACCCGTTAAAGATACAGATGTATTTGCTCAATGGATGCTGGAAAAGTTTTCTGATCAAAATGAAACTCTGATGGTTGCTCCCGCAAGTGGATTTTACACTTCCAAAAACTTAGGAAAATCGCAAATAAGAATTGCTTACGTTTTGAATAAAAAAGAGTTGGTTCGATCTGTAGAGATTTTAAAACTTGCCTTAGCTAAATACCAAAAAGAATTTAGCAATTAAAACTTATGCAAATACAACATAATATTTCTCTAAAAAACTTTAATACTTTTGGTATTGATGCCATAGCAAAACAGTATATCGCTGTTAGCAGTCTAGCTGAACTTCAGAAAGTTTTAAACGAACATAAAGATGTATTTGTTTTAAGTGGTGGCAGTAATTTATTACTTGTGAATGATATTGACAAGTTAGTCATACATTTAAACCTAAAAGGGATAAGTACCGAAAAAAGTAATAACAATCAAGTATTAGTTGCTGTCAGCGCAGGAGAAAATTGGCATGATTTTGTATTGTGGTGTATTGATCATAATTTGGGAGGATTAGAAAACTTATCATTAATTCCTGGTAACGTTGGAACCTGCCCTATTCAAAATATTGGTGCCTATGGTGTGGAGGTAAAAGACACCATAGATACAGTCCAAGCAATTGAAATCGAAACAGGAGAAGTCAGAACTTTTAAAAATTCAGAATGTAATTTTGGTTATAGAAACTCTGTTTTTAAAAATTCGTTGAAAGGAAAATACATCATTACCAAAGTAACATTCCTTCTCACAAAAGAATCTCATCAATTAAATTATTCTTACGGAGCTATTCAAACAGAATTAGAGGCACTAAACATCACAGCACCTACTATCAAAAACATCAGTGATGCGGTAATAAAAATTAGAAACTCCAAATTACCAAACCCAAAAGAGATTGGAAATAGTGGAAGTTTTTTTAAAAACCCTATCATCTCTTTGGAACTTTTTGAAAAACTAAAAGTAATACATCCAAACATGCCTTCTTACCCGGTAAACGACCACTCTGTAAAAATACCGGCAGGATGGCTGATAGAACAATCTGGCTTTAAAGGGAAGCGTTTTGGTCAAACAGGCTCTCATAAAAATCAGGCTTTGGTTTTGGTTAATTATGGAAAAGCAACAGGTTTAGAAATTTATGCTTTGGCTAAAAAAATTCAAGCCACAATCTTTTCTAATTTTGAAATAGCGCTAGAGATTGAAGTGAACGTAATTGAATAGCAATTACTATGAAAACCGAAAACTCGAAAAATATTATTATTGTAGGTGGTGGACCAGCAGGAATGATGGCAGCTATTGAACTGAGTAAAACACACAAGGTATCACTATTTGAAAAGGGAAAAACCTTAGGTCGTAAGTTTTTGGTGGCAGGCAAAGGAGGTTTTAACCTAAGCAACAGTTTGATTGATAAAGAGCTTTCCTCCAAGTACACACCTAACTATTTATTTACTAATATTTTAAAATCATTTGATTCCAAAGCAACGGTGACTTGGTTAGAGGAATTAGGGATCCCTACCTATGTAGGGTCAAGTGGTAGAATTTTTCCAGAAAAAGGAATCAAACCGATTGAAGTATTGAACGCCTTAAAACAGAGAATGATCAAACAAAATGTTTCTATCTACCTAGAACATGAAATGATCGATTTCAATAAAAGCTCTATCACTTTTAATAATAAAACCTCAAAGTTTTCAAAAGAATTTGACACTTGTATTTTTGCCCTAGGAGGTGCTTCATGGTCTATTACAGGCTCAGATGGTTTATGGACGCACTTAATGCAAAAAAACAACATAAAAACATCCACTTTTGAACCTTCCAATTGTGGGATTATTGTGAATTATAATAACAAGCCTATAGCACAACATATAGGAACTCCATTAAAAAACATTAGGATTACTTTTCAAGATAAAATCGTAAAAGGTGAAGCCGTCATCTCCACTTACGGATTAGAAGGAAATGCTATATACCCTTTAGCAAATGCAATAGGGACTTTGTTAAAAAAAGGACAAACAACAATTTCAATTGATTTAAAACCTTTCAATACCGAAAAAGAATTAATATCAAAACTAACCAGTACCACACAGCCTAAAAACTATGGTTATGTTTATAATTTGAACAAAGCTCAAATCGCTTTGATAAAATCTTTTACTGACAAAGAAACGTACATAAACCCAATTCGTTTTGTCAAAGCCTTGAAAAGGCTTGCTATTCCTATTGAAGGATTGAGACCTATTGAGGAAGCGATTTCTACAACCGGCGGAGTTCCTTTAGAAGAACTAAATGCAGATCTTTCCTTAAAAAAAATCCCCAACATATTTATTGCTGGGGAGATGTTTGATTGGGACACCATTACTGGTGGTTTTTTATTACAAGGTTGTTTTGCCACCGGTTACTTTGTTGCAAAACACATCAATTGATTGTTTATTTTCAGAAGGTACTTTTACATACAGATAAAACAAACCCGCTGCGGCAATCAGCAAACCTAGAAACTCACGGGTTCCTTCTAAATAAGGTTTTTCATAAACCATTTTCCCAAAAAGTTCTTCCTTGTGCTCTATTTGAATCCAGTCCATGAAATAAGAAAAATAATACCCTGAATACAACAAATAAGCTACAATTAACCCTAACAATAGTTTTTTAGGCAGCACTACAAAATTAGCAACCACACAAAATACTGCTACAAAAAAGTACAATAAAAACCACTCTATTGGATCAGGGTCGTTTAACTGAACTATTGCAAATAAAACATACAATACTGCGAGTGCAATATTTATTTTTTTCCTTTTTTCCATTTTAGTTATTTCCCAAAATTAATGGCAAACCTTCCTTTCCACTTCCTACAACAATCACCTTAGAATTTGGAGATTTTGCCAGTTCTACTGTAGCCTGAATTCCTTTTTCTTTTAAAATATTATCAGTCAAAGATTGATTTAAGATTCTATTTGCTGCTGCTTTTCCTTCCGCATCAATTCTTTGTCTCTCTGCTTCTTTTTGAGCCTTTTGGATTGTAAATTCATATTCTAAGAATTCTTGCTCTTGCTTCAATTTATTTTCAATCGCCGTTTTTATCGTTGGAGGCAATGTTACATCTCTAACTAACACTTCATTCAATTGTACAAACTGCTCATCCAAAATAATTTTAGTTTCTTCAAATATTTCCTCTTGAATTGCATCCCTCTTACTAGAATAAATTTGTTCGGGTGTGTATCTTCCTACCACACTTCTTGCAGCAGATCTAATTGAAGGTTTGATAACTCTATCTAAATAACTTTGCCCTTTCTTTTGGTGCAATAAACCTAATTGATTTGCATCCGGTTGGTACCAAGCACTCAATTCTAGTAAAATATCCAAACCATTAGAGGATAAAACCTTCATCTTTTCCAACAACTCTTGTTGACGTACTTCATAAATAATTACTTTATTCCAAGGTGCTACTAAATGAAACCCCTCACCTAAGGCTGGTTTATCCGTTACAACTCCTCCTCCAAATGTTTTATACAATACTCCAGCTTCTCCTGATCCTATAGTAACAGTTGCCTTTGAGAAAAAAATGACAGCAAAAACAGCAACTATTATAAAAACAGCTCCTCCTTTTGGAAAACGTATATCTAATTGATTATTACTCATATTATTTTATTTTTAGTTAATTATTAATTTCTTCGTTCAACACCATAAACATGGTATCCGATACTTTTATATTTTTTCTTAATCTAGTATAGTTTTCTCCGCCTGGTATGAAACAGCAACCTGCAAATTCACAGTCATAGAACAATTCTACATCAAATAAAATGCCATCCGGCAATTGTTCTTCTTTGTAAATTTTAATTGACAAATTGTCAAATTTCGGCCAACCACCATTCGGACAAAAATCAGAAATGGCGAACATATCAATATTCGCCATTATTTTTTCTTTCAAACGCAGTTCCATTTAATTGGTAAACGTATACAAGAATATAATATCCCCCTGAGCAGCAGGTTTTCTTTCGCCTTTTATTTCAATAGTAACATTCAACACAGCTTTAGATGTCCCTCTTAAATCTACTATAGATTTTAAAGAAGCCACCAAACGTATTTCGCTATCCACTAAAACAGGTTTCACAAACTTAAAGTTCTCTATACCATAGTTTACCATCATTTTGTTATTTCTAACCTCCGCAATTTGTTCCCACAAATAAGGCAATAATGATAAGGTTAAATACCCATGTGCAATGGTAGACTTGAATGGACTTTCTTTTTCTGCTCTTTCTTTATCCAAGTGGATCCACTGATGATCTAATGTCGCATCAGCAAACTGACCGATTTGGTCCTGTGAAATTTTTAAATATTCTGAAGTTCCAATCACTTTCCCTTCGAAAGCTTTGTATTCATCAAAACTATTAATAATAACTACACTCATATTTTTATTTTAGTTGATTACTTAATAAGAAGCCTCTAATAGCTCCACATTACTTGACGGCAAGATAGTCAAACTTTTTTCATTTGCAGCCATCAAAATTGTTTCTCCCTTTTTTATCTCTAGCTCTTGATGCTCTATCTTTAAAACCGCTTTTCCTTCTGTACAAATATAAATCCTAAACGATTCATTTTCTTTGTAAGACAGCAGTAATTCATTACATGCTTTGATATAGCTTGTTTTAAAATAAGGGGTATCAATCATTAAATTTGATTGATTACTATCTTTGGGATATACAGTTCTATATTCTTCAACTTCTCTAAAATCAATTGCATCAATTGATTCTTCAACATGTAATTCTCTTTTCTTTCCAGTAATTGCATCTACTCGATCATAATCATAGACCCTATAAGTAACATCTGAAGTTTGTTGAATTTCCGCCAGCATAACTCCTTGTCCAATCGCATGAACTCTTCCGGCGGGCAAATAATACAACTCTCCTTTTTCTACCGGTAGTGAATTTAAATCTGACATTAAGGCTCCATCAGCAATACTTTTTTGATAAGACCCCTTATCCATCTTTTTATTGAAGCCAACAATCAAATCTGCACCTTTCTCCGAATCCATGATAAACCACATCTCGTTTTTCCCAAGACTGTCATGACGTTCTTTGGCAAGAGCATCATCAGGATGTACCTGAACAGATAAAGGCTTAGCAGCGTCAATAAATTTAATCAGAATTGGAAATTCATTTCCGTACTGATCAAAACACTTTTCTCCTACAAAATTAGCTCCAAAACTTTTTGTTAATGATTTTAAAGACTCTCCAATATGAATCCCCTCACCCACTAAAGTTTCATTCCCAGGAACCCCAGAAATCTCCCAACTTTCTCCAATCTTGGTTTCGGTATAATTTTTATGTAAAACAGTCTTTAATTTTTCTCCTCCCCAAATTCTATATTGAAATATGGGTTGAAATTTCAACAGTCCAATTGCCTTCTTTTCCATACTTTTTTTTATAAATATAACAAAAGAAAGCTATTGCAAACAATCACAATAGCTTTCTTTTTAAGTACTTTATATATTATGCAGTGATCATACCACCGTCAACATTCAATGTTTGACCTGTAATATAAGCTGACATATCAGATGCTAAAAACACACATGCATTGGCAATATCTTCAGGAGAACCTCCTCTTTTTAGTGGAATTGCTTGTCTCCAACCATCTACCACTTTTTCATCCAATTTTGCTGTCATTTCAGTTTCAATAAAACCTGGTGCAATTGAATTACATCGGATATTACGCGACCCTAATTCTAAGGCTACAGATTTTGTAAATCCTAACATCCCAGCCTTAGAGGCTGCATAATTCGTTTGCCCTGCATTTCCTTGAACTCCCACTACAGAACTCATATTGATGATTGAACCAGCTCTCTGCTTCATCATTGGACGAATTACTGCTTTTGTTAAATTGAAAACCGACTTTAAATTTACTTCAATTACATTATCAAAATCTTCTTCACTAATTCTCATTAGTAAATTATCTTTTGTAATTCCTGCATTGTTTATCAAAACATCAATCGTTCCAAACTCTTTTAAAACATCCGCTGCCAATTCTTGCGCTGCATCAAATTTTGCTGCATTAGATTGGTATCCTTTTGCTTTTACTCCTAATTCTTCTAATTCTTTTTCTAAAGCTTGAGCCGCTTCTACAGAAGAGCTATAAGTAAAGGCAACGTTAGCACCTTGTTTTGCGAAAGTAATCGCTATTCCTTTTCCAATTCCTCTAGTAGCACCTGTAATCAATGCCGTTTTGTTTTCAAGAAGTTTCATTTTCAATATTTTTAATTTGCAAGCAAATATACTCAAACCAACACAAACATATAGTAGATTGATTCTAAAAACGCCACACAGCCATGCAATGCATTAGTTCACAACATTATAAAAAACAAAACGGTCTATACCTAATAAAAGATATAGACCGTTTCAGGCGATTTAAAACCTATATTATTTCAACACGCTAGCAACCATTTCACCAATTTTAGCTGGAGAATCTACTACGTGAATTCCATTTTCTCTTAAGATAGCCATCTTAGCTTGCGCAGTATCATCTGCTCCACCAACAATTGCTCCTGCATGTCCCATTGTTCTTCCTGCTGGTGCAGTTTGACCTGCAATAAATCCAATAACTGGTTTTTTGTTTCCAGTTTCTTTGATCCATTTTGCAGCATCAGCTTCTAACTGACCTCCAATTTCACCAATCATAACAATTGCTTCCGTTTCTTCATCGTTCATCAACAACTCAACAGCTTCTTTTGTAGAAGTTCCAATAATTGGATCTCCTCCAATACCAATTGCTGTTGTAATTCCAAATCCTTGTTTTACAACTTGATCAGCAGCTTCATAAGTTAAAGTACCTGATTTAGAAACGATACCTACATTACCTTTTTTGAAGATAAATCCTGGCATGATCCCTACTTTTGCCTCATCCGGAGTAATAACACCTGGACAGTTAGGTCCAACCAAACGAGCTTCTTTTCCTTCTAAATAAGCTTTTACTTTTACCATATCAGCCGTAGGAATTCCCTCAGTAATACAGATAATCACTTTGATTCCTGCATCCGCAGCTTCCATAATAGCATCTGCACCAAATGCTGGTGGAACAAAAATTAACGTTGTATCAGCTCCCGCTTTTTCAACTGCATCAGCAACTGTGTTAAATACAGGCTTACCCAAATGCTCTTGACCTCCTTTTCCTGGAGTTACACCACCAACAACATTGGTTCCGTAATCAATCATTTGACCAGCATGGAAAGTACCTTCCTTACCTGTGAATCCTTGAACAATAATTTTTGAATCTTTATTTACTAAAACGCTCATAGTAGAAGTTTTGTTTATTTTTTAGTTTGTGAGAAAACAAAAGTATCGATATTTTCTTGAACAACGAGCAGTATCCCTAAGTTTTAATATTTCCTAATTTCTAACCTAGAATTATCTATAAATCCTTTATTTCAGATGCACAAAATTTAGGTTTTATCAAAAAACACACATTTAACAGGTCTAAATATGGTTCAACAGCAACTTTTACCCTTTGCCTAAAGGGTAAAAGTTTAGTTTTTAACAAAAGTTTACAGTTTTTCTAAAGCTGCAAGCGTTTATATTATTAAATTTGATGAACCTATTAATCTAACTCTTAGACTGTTCTTGCTATGTTTAACACAGATCTTTGGAATGAAATTTTTCAAAGCATAAATAAAAATAAGCTTAGAAGCATTCTGTCCGGATTTACCATACTTTTTGCGATTCTGATTTTCACTCTGCTGTCAGGTATATCCAATGGTTTGCAAAACACTTTTTCTGGTTTCTTTTCAGATGATGCTAGCAATACCATATTTCTTAGATCTGGTAGAACCTCTAAACCCTACAAAGGAAATCAGACAGGTAAACGCATCAATTTCAGCAATGAAGATTATGAATACGTCAAACATAAATACGACGATAAAATTCAATTTATAACAGCCCGTGTTTACAAAAATTTCACCGGCTCTTACAAAGGAAAAAAGAACGACTATAATATCAGAGCCGTACATCCGGATCATCAATACTTAGAAAACACGAAAGTTGTTTATGGAAGATACCTCAACAATAATGACATAGATAAAAAATTAAAATATGTTGTGATAGGTAGATTAGTGGTTGAAGATCTATTCGGAAACAAAAACCCCATTGGTAAACAAATCACACTACAAGGAATCTCTTTTCAAGTCATTGGGACCTTTGAGGATGATGGTGGCGATAATGAAGAACGTTTGATTTATATGCCTGTCACTACGGCTCAAAGCATCTTTTCAAACAAAGAATATATCAAAGAGATTAGAATTGCCTACAGTCCCAAAATGAATTATGCTCAAACCTTGGCATTCAGCAAGAAACTAACAGAAGATTTCAAAGAACGTTTTTCAGTTGCACCCAACGATCAAAGAGCCATACGTACTGTTAATTTTGCTGAGAGAAGAAGAGATATTAACCAAATGACTTTTGTTATTGGCTTGATGGTCATTTTTATCGGATTTGGTAGTCTTATTGCTGGAATCGTGGGAATAAGCAATATCATGGTTTATATAGTCAAAGAAAGAACCAAAGAACTTGGTATCAGAAAAGTTTTGGGAGCAAAACCTGGTTCTATTGTAATGATTATTCTTTTGGAATCAATTGTGATCACCTCTATTGCTGGTTATGTTGGTATGCTTATTGGAATAGGAACCTTGTCTTTAATTGGAGACAGTTTAGAAGATTATTTTATCACAGACCCAAGTGTAAGCTCTAATTTAGTGGTATCTGCCATGATTATTTTGATCATAGCCGGTTGCTTTGCTGGATATTTACCTGCAAAAAGAGCCGCAAGAATCAAACCCATAGTTGCCTTAAGAAACGATTAATTTATACCAAAGAATGAAGTTTTTATTTGAAAGTGATACCTGGCAAGAAATTTACGAAAGCATTCGTAAAAACAAACTGCGTACCATGGTTACTATCATTGGTGTTACTTGGGGAATATTTCTACTCGTTACTCTTTTAGGTAGCGCTAAGGGGATGGAGAATTCCTTCAATCGATTGTTCGGAAACCTAGCAACCAACAGTGTCTTTATTTGGGGACAAAGAACAAGTATGCCCTTCAAAGGATTTCAAGAAAACAGAAGAGTTCGTATCAAGTTGAGTGATATGGAAAAAATAAAAAATGAAGTTCCTGGTGTTGATTTCGTTGTACCAAGACATGCCAGAAACGGAACCCTATCAAGAAATTTTGAAACCGCTGATTTTACCGTATTTGGTGACTATCCACACCTCAACCGAGTACAGAAGAAAAACATGAGTTTTGGTCGTTTTATAAATGAAAAAGACATCAAAGAAAGAAGAAAGGTTGTAGTAATTTCAGAAGAAATCTTCAAACAATTATATCAAAAAGATGAAGAAGCAGTCGGTTCTAATGTATTAATTAATAATATTAACTTTCACGTTATTGGAGTTTTCAAAAGTGGCGAGTTCGATAATGAAAATAGTGTTCATATTCCCTTTACTTGCTTCCAACAAATATTCAATGCGGGAGACAGTGTGGGTTGGCTTATGAT
>NZ_JAQWGB010000199.1 GCF_029238425.1 Flavicella sp. | reverse complement strand
CTAAAAAAAAAATCACGATAAAAGATATTGCCCAGGTGATGGGATTGTCAACTTCAGCGATCTCAAAAGCATTGAATGACGACTCTAGAATTAGTGAAAAAACGAAGGAAGAGGTACGTCAAGTGGCGAAAAAATTAAATTATCAACCCAATCATTTAGCAAGTGCTTTACGAAGCGGTAAAAGTAGGCTTGTTGGGGTGATTATCCCAAGAAATAATAGTAATTTTTTCTCTTCGGTTTTAGAAAATATTGAAGAGGTATTGAATGCAAAAGGGTATAATATAATCATTACCCAATCCAATGAATCTTTTGAGAAAGAATGCAAGTGTATTGAATCTTTGTTGTTTACTCAGGTCGATGGTATTATTGCCTCTATAGCTAATGAAACGACGGATTTGAGTTATTACGAAAAAATCAAAGCGAAAGAAATACCGTTGGTGTTGTTTGATCGTGGTGAATTAGATTTAAAGGTGGATTATGTTGGGATAGATGATTATGAAACAAGTTTTAAGATTATTGATCATTTGGTTGCACAAGGTTGTCAAAGAATAGCACATTTAGGAGGACACGATAATACAAGAGTATACGGAAATCGTATCAAAGGGTATGTAGATGCTTTGAAGGAAAAAGGCTTGCCAGTTGACGAATCGATTATTAGTAAGAGTACCTTACGATTAGAGGATGGGAGAAGGGAGATGCAGAATTTATTAAATCACCCCAATAGACCAGATGCTGTTTATGCCGCGGGAGATTTTGCGGCTTTAGGGGCATTACAGGTATTGAATGAAAATCGAATCAAAGTTCCGGAAGAGATCGCATTGATTGGTTTTAGTAATGAACCTTTTACGTCATATGTTTCTCCATCGATTTCAACTGTAAACCAAAACAGTGAACAAATTGGGAAGTTGGCTGCCGAGGCTTTTTTAAACCGAATAGAGAACCCAATAGTAGGTGATGAGATCAATAAAATTATTGTTGAAACTGAATTATTGGTAAGAGCTTCCTCAAGTAAAAATGAAGAATAAAAAATTGTAAAACATTAGAATAAAAAAAGCGCAGTGAAAACTGCGCTTTTATTCTTTAAGAGAAATGATGATTATCCTCTTACTTTTTTCACGATAGCTAAAGCATCTTTTACATCTTGCTCTAGTTTTGCGTAATCTTTGTTTGCAATGATATCTTTAGAAATCAATTGAGATCCCATACCAACACATGTTGCACCAGCATTGAACCAACCAGAAAGGTTTTCTTCAGTAGGAGCAACTCCACCTGTAGGCATGATTGATGTCCAAGGTTGAGGTCCTTTGATACCTTTGATAAATTTAGGTCCGTATAAATCTCCAGGGAATAATTTTACGATTTCACATCCTAATTCTTCAGCTCTAGCGATTTCAGTTAAAGAACCACATCCAGGAGACCATAAAACTTTTTTACGGTTACAAGCGATAGCGATATCTTCTCTCAATACAGGAGTTACAATAAAGTTAGCTCCTAAAGCCATGTATAATGAAGCAGCAGCTCCATCAGTAACAGAACCAACACCCATAATCATTCCTGGTAATTCAGCAATTGCATATTTTGTCAATTCTCCAAAAACTTCATGAGCGAAATCTCCACGAGCCGTGAACTCCATTAAACGTGCTCCACCATCGTAACAAGCTTTTAAAACTTTTTTACTTAATTCAATATCTTGATTGAAAAACAAAGGAATCATCCCAGTTTCTTTCATTGCCGCAGCAACTTCAATTCTTGTAAATTGTGCCATTTTTATTTTTTGTTTAGCTAAAAAAATCGTGAGATTGAATACAATTTCACGATTTTAATGTGTTTATAATTGATTAACGTGCAACTCTTCCAGAAGCGTCACCACCCATTAATTTTTCAACCTCAGCAACAGTTGCTAAGTTAGCATCTCCTTTGATTGTGTGTTTCAAGCATGAAGCCGCAACAGCAAAGTCCAATGCATTTTGATCATCTTCTGGGAATTGTAACAATCCGTAGATCAATCCTCCCATAAATGAATCACCACCACCAACTCTATCTACGATATCTGTAATTTGGTATTGACGAGTTTGTAGTAATTGTTTTCCATCATATAAAACTCCAGCCCAAGTGTTATGAGATGCAGAAATAGATCCTCTTAAAGTAGTAATTACTTTTTTCGCTCTAGGGAATCTCTCCATCATTTGCTCACATACTGATAAGAAAGCCTCCGCTTTTACGTTGTGACCTTCTGTTTGTACAGAAATTCCTTCTGGCTTAATTCCAAAGTGCATTTCAGCATCTTCTTCGTTTCCTAAAATGATATCACAGTATGAAGTCAATTCAGTCATGATTGCTTCTCTATGAGCATCATCACAGAAATTCCATAATTTAGCACGGTAGTTCAAGTCAGTAGAAATTGTAATTCCTTTTGCACTTGCTGCTTTTACAGCTTCTAAACAAACATCTGCAGCTCCTTGAGAAATTGCAGGTGTGATTCCTGTCCAGTGGAAAAATTCACATCCTTCAAAAACAGCATCCCAGTCAATCATTCCTGATTCAATCTCAGAGATTGCAGAATGAGCACGGTCATAAACTACTTTAGAACCTCTAGATACAGCTCCAGTTTCTAAGAAATAAATTCCTAAACGATCTCCACCGTAAACGATTTTGTCTACTCCAACTCCTCTTTTACGCATTTCCATCAATGCACATTCTCCAATGTCATTCTTTGGTAAACGAGTTACGAAATCAACATCTACACCGTAGTTTGCTAAAGAAACTGCTACGTTAGATTCACCACCACCATAAACAGCATCAAAACTGTTTGCTTGTGAAAATCTTAAAAATCCTTGTGGAGCCAATCTTAACATGATCTCTCCGAAAGTTACTACTTTACCCATTTTATTGTTGTTTAATTTAATTATTGATTTGATTTGACTCAAATCGTATGTTTATGTTTAGACTAATAATATTCTGTTCCATCGATTGAACAAGTTGACCAAAAAATAGGATCTACTAGTTTCAATCCTTTTTAATACGCACGAAAAACACCTTCAACCATCTGTATTTACTGAGTTTTGAAAGTTTTGTGAGTTTGGTGTTGTTACAAAAATAAACTACTTTTGTTCAAACGTTGGAACAAATATATAAATAATTTGGGAACTAAAAAAAAAACTACGATAAAAGACATCGCTAATGTGCTAGGTTTGACCCCTTCGGCAGTATCAAAAGCCTTGAATAACCATCCTAGAATCAGTGAAAAAACAAAATCTTCCGTTCAACAAGTAGCGAAAAATTTAAATTATCAGCCCAATTATTTAGCAAGTGCCCTAAGACGAGGGAAAAGTAATTTGGTTGGGGTAATCATTCCTAGAGCCAATAGTAATTTTTTCTCTGCTGTTTTGGAGAGTGTTGAGAATATATTACACGAGAAAGGCTATAATATTATCATTTCTCAGTCCTATGAGTCGTTTGAAAAAGAATGTAGGAATATTGATGCTTTGTTGTTTACGCAGGTGGATGGTGTGATCGCATCTTTAGCCAATGAAACGAAAGACTTTTCTGCTTATGAAAAAATTAAAGCGAAAGGGATTCCCTTGGTGTTGTTTGACCGTGGTGAAAATGATTTAGGAGTAGACTATATTGGAATTGATGATTATGAAAGTAGTCATATGGTTGTAGATCATTTAGTATCTCAACATTGTAAAAGAATTGCTCATATTGGTGGGTATAGTCATACTAGGATTTTTAAAAACAGAATTAGAGGATATAGAGATGCCTTGCAAAAGCATAAATTACCCTTAGATGAGAATCTGATTTATGAGTGTAACTTGACTAAGAAGAATGGTAGATCCGTAATGGAAGAAATATTATTGCTAGAAAATAGACCTGATGCTGTTTATGTAGCGGGTGATTATGCCGCTTTAGGTGCATTGGAGGTTTTAAAAGAAAAAGGGATAAAGGTACCGGAAGAAATTGCGATTGTTGGATTTGGAAATGAACCTTTTACCTCTTTGGTGACACCTTCGATTACCACCATAGAACAGCATAGTACAGAAATTGGTAGGTTGACTGCAGAAGCTTTCTTACGACGTATTGATGAAGGTGACAAACCGCCAAGTCTGAATAAGATAATTTTAGAAGCAGAACTTGTGGTTCGAGGATCTTCAAAAAAGAAATAAAAAAAACGTCTAAATAAAATTTAGACGTTTTTTTATGTTTGAAATATATAGCGATTACGCGATAGAAGCCAATACTTTGTTTAAAGTACTACTTGGTCTCATTGCATTAGATGCTTTTTCAGTATTTGGGTAGTAGTAACCACCGATATCCATTGAAGCACCTTGCGCTTTGTTTAATTCTTCTACAATAGTAGCTTCTTGTGCAGTCAATTCCGCAGCAACTGGAGCGAAAATCGCTTTCAATTCTGCATCCTCATCTTGAGCAGCTAATTCCTGTGCCCAGTACATTGCAAGATAGAAATGACTTCCTCTATTGTCTAACTCACCAACTTTACGAGATGGAGCTTTGTCATTTTCTAAGAAAGCACTGTTTGCAGTATTTAAAGCTGCTGAAAGAACTTGTGCTTTTTTGTTCTCAGTTTTGATTCCTAAATCTTCAAGAGAAACAGCCAATGCTAAAAACTCTCCTAAAGAATCCCAACGTAGGTGTCCTTCTTCTTCAAATTGTTGAACGTGCTTAGGAGCAGATCCTCCAGCACCCGTTTCAAACAATCCTCCACCATTCATCAAAGGAACGATAGATAACATTTTTGCAGAAGTTCCTAATTCTAAAATTGGGAATAAATCTGTTAAGTAATCACGCAATACGTTTCCTGTTACAGAGATAGTATCCAAGTTTACTTTTACTCTTTTTAAAGTAAATAAAGTAGCTTCGATAGGAGCCATAATATGAATCTCTAAGCCTTCTGTATCATGAGAAGGTAAGTAAGTATTTACTTTTTTGATGATCTCTGCATCATGAGCTCTGTTTTCATCTAACCAGAATACTGCTGGCCATCCTGTAGCTCTTGCTCTATCAACGGCTAGTTTTACCCAGTTTTGGATAGGTGCATCTTTTGTTTGACACATTCTAAAGATGTCTCCTTCTTGAACTTCTTGAGATAAAATAATATTTCCATCAACATCAACAACCTCTACAGTTCCGTTAGCGTCTAATTGGAAAGTTTTATCATGAGAACCATATTCTTCAGCTTTTTGAGCCATCAACCCAACGTTAGGAGTTGTACCCATTTCTGCTGGATCAAAAGCACCATTTTCTCTACAGAAATCGATCGTTGCTTGGAAAACTCCAGCATAACATCTATCCGGAATCAATGCTTTTGTGTCTTGTTGTTGTCCTTCTGCATTCCACATTTGACCAGAAGTACGGATCATTGCGGGCATAGATGCATCAATAATAACATCAGAAGGTACATGTAAATTAGTAATCCCTTTGTCAGAGTTTACCATGGCAACAGCAGGCGCGTCTGTATAAACAGCTTCAATTGCAGCTTTTACTTCTGCTTCTTGAGCATGTCCAGCGATTTTAGCATATACATCACCAATACCATTGGTTGCAGTAACATTTAATTCAGCAAATAACTCAGCGTATTTTTCAAATACATCTTTGTAGAAAACTTCTACAATAGCTCCAAAAATGATAGGGTCAGAAACCTTCATCATAGTTGCTTTCATATGTAAAGAAAATAATACTCCGTTTGCTTTAGCATCTGCAATTTCTTTAGCTGCAAATTCTTTCAATGCGCTAATGCTCATTACAGAAGTATCAATTACTTCTCCGGCCAATAAAGGAGCATATCCTTTTAAGTCTTTACCGTTGAATGTAATTTTGTATTCTGTTGCTTTTTCTAAGGTAGCTGATTTTTCAGAACCATAAAAGTCGTTTGCTTCCATAGAAGCAACATGTGTTTTTGAGTCTTTTTCCCATTTCCCCATTCTATGTGGGTTTTTCTTAGCGTATTGAGATACTGCTAATGGTGCTCTACGGTCAGAGTTTCCTTCACGTAACACAGGGTTTACAGCAGAACCTAAAACCTTAGAGTAAGCAGCTTTGATAGCTTCTTCTTTTTCGTTTTGTGGCGTTGCTGGGAAATCAGGCAAAGCAAATCCTTGAGCTTGCAATTCTTTGATTGCAGCTTGCAATTGAGGAATTGAAGCAGAGATATTTGGAAGCTTGATTATATTTGCTTCAGGCGTTTTAGCCAAAGCTCCTAATTCAGCAAGAGCATCATCAACTCTTTGGTCTTCTGGAAGAAATTCAGACAAGTTGGCTAGGATTCTAGCAGCAAGTGAAATGTCTTTTTTCTGAACATTGATATTTGCTTGTTTTGCAAAAGTTTCTACGATAGGTAGAAAAGAGTAGGTAGCCAATGCAGGAGCTTCGTCCGTGATTGTATACACTATTTGTGATGTCTTTGTTGTCATAGGATTCTTAATTT
Organism: Flavicella sp.; assembly: GCF_029238425.1. GTDB lineage: Bacteria > Bacteroidota > Bacteroidia > Flavobacteriales > Flavobacteriaceae > Flavicella. Next base: position 15,368 of record NZ_JAQWGB010000199.1, on the reverse strand, counting down.
ATAGTATTGAAAAAATTCAATAACTAGTAATACATTATCAATTTGAGCTTAAAAAAAATCCTTCAAAATAGACTGGATTTCTTTTTATGAATTATTACAGTTTTTATGCTGTTTTAAAGCAGCACAAATGTAGTGATAATATGAAGATTATCAAGTTCTAAAATAATAGAAATAACATGTTGTTTTTGTAAAAAGCTAAAATAATCTCGTTAGTTTTTGTGGAGTTGTGAAAATTTGATAAAATAAAGCCTTTTCATTGAAATTTATTTAAAGAAAATGAGAATTACTGATAATCTTAAGTTTACATTATTCGTAGGGATTTAAAATATAGTTGATGATTCCTTAATTGTAAAGTCATGGGTAGGGCGGTTATTTGCAACAGGTAATTTAAATATTTTTAAGATGTTATATGATTTTATTAAAACCAAAAAAAATGAGTTTGCATCACTTATTTTTCTAGCTGTTTGCTTTATTATTTTCAGAGACCCCGATTTGCATTTGGCAATCAATCAATACCATACGATTGGGTTGGATCAATTTTTTAAATATGTTACTTATTTTGGGGATGGTGCTTTATTTCCCGTTTTCGTGATTTTATTTCTTTTTATAAAAAAGAATCAATCATTGAAATTCGTTTTTGCCTCTCTACTTACCTTGCTTATTACATTTGTTTTGAAAGAAATCGTTTTCAAAGGAGTCCCTAGGCCTATTGAGTATTTTGGTGCCGAAGAATTGCATTTGATTGAGGGGGTGAAAATGTGTCATTGGAATTCATTTCCTTCAGGGCATTCAATGGCGGCTTTTGCTATGTTTGTTTTGTTGTTTTTATATTTTAAAAAACCAGTATGGAAAAACATGATGTTGGTGATTGCAGTTTTGGCAGCATTTTCAAGAGTGTATTTATTGCAGCATTTTATGGTGGATGTTTTAGTAGGAGGTGGAATAGGTACATGGATTGCTTATTTTAGTGACTCCTTGGGGACTAAGGCTTTAAAAGCTTATAAAAAGAGAAAGAAAAAGGCAAAAAAAGTAGTGATAAGTCCTTTTGGGAGATAACAGTATAGAATGATAAAGAGTTATAAAAAGGCAAGCTATGTATTGATTCTTGTTTCTTTGGTTTTTAGGTTACTCATTGCGACAACCATAGAATTTGGGAATGATGAGGTGTATTATTGGTTGTATGCATTGCAGCCTGATATCAGCCATTTTGATCATCCTCCAATGATTGGTTTTTTTATTCAATTATGTACGTTTGATTTATATTTCAACTCGGAATTATGGATTCGATTGGCGGCCATCATTCCTTCAGCAATTTCTATGCTACTCGTTTATAAGATTACAAACTTAATAGCTGGGAGCAAAGCCGGATTTTTCTCGGTTTGTTTGTACCAATTGAGTATTTATGGTTTGTTGATTTCCGGTTTGTTTGTGTTGCCAGACGCTCCTATGAATTTGTTTTGGTTGTTAGCAGTATTCTGCTTTATAAAACCTTTAATAGAGAATGCCGCAACAGAAAATTATTTAAGATTACTTCTAGGTTTTTTCTTTGCAGGATGTGCTATATATTCAAAATACCAAGCCGTGTATCTTTTATTGGGAGTAGGGCTGTACGTACTTTTATATAATAGAAGTTGGTTGAAAGCTTCTGTTTTGTACCTAGGGTTTTTACTGTCGTTTTTCTTTGTAGGTTTGATTGTTTATTGGAATTATCAAAATGACTTTATCTCATTTGGTTTCCATAGCAATAGGGTGTCACTTTTTAGTTTGAATTTTAAATCTGCTTCTTTTATAAGAGAGGTAATTGGACAAGTTTTATATAACAATCCATATGTGGTGTTTGTGATTATTGTGGCGATTCGATTTTTTTATAGAAACAATACTTTTATCACAAAGAAACAGTTGTCCTTTTTTCTAATTTTTAGTTTGCCATTGATTCTGACAGTTTTGTATCTATCTCTTTATAAGGATACCTTGCCACATTGGTCCGGGATAGCCTATTTGACTTTGTTGCCTATAGCAGGTTCTTATTTGTCTACTCGAAATATTAAAAAGAACCACTTGATATTTGGGAATGTGTTTTTTGCAGGTGTGATTTTAATTGCGGTTGGGGTGGTCAATCTTGGATGGCTGTTGCCTGTAGATCAAAATAATGAGCTTACAAAGGTTGGGAAAGATGATGTGACCTTGGATATGTTTGGATGGAAGGAAACCTCTTTGGGATTGAAAAAAATTTTAATGGAAAATGAAGAATATTCAGAGTTGCCATTTTTGTTACATAAATGGTATCCTGCCAGTCATTTACATTATTATTTTATTGCTGCAGAAGGTTTGCAATATATACCTCTTGGAAAAATTGAGGATACGCATAAGTACTATTGGTCCAATCCAGAAAATAAAATAGTTCCAGAAGAGGCTTTGTTTGTAGTGGATAGTAGAAACTATAAAGACCCTAAAGAGTTATTTGGTAAGTATTATAAAGAGATACAATTGCTTGAAACCCTTCCAGTATTTAGGTCTGGAGTGGTGGTGAAAAATGTTTTTGTTTATTATTTAAAAGACAAAAAAAACTCGTTAGAGAATTCTAACGAGTTTTTATGAGTTTCAAAAAAGTAAGTCTTACTTACGACGAATTTCTTTGATTCTTGCTTTTTTACCTGTAAGCTCTCTAAAGTAAAAGATACGAGCTCTTCTTACTTTACCTTGCTTGTTTACTTCGATTTTCTGTAAAGCTGGTAAGTTGATTGGGAAGATACGCTCTACTCCAACAGTTCCAGACATTTTTCTAATCGTAAAAGTTTCAGAAGCTCCTGATCCTCTTCTTTGGATAACTACTCCACGAAAGAACTGAGTACGAGTTTTACTTCCCTCTTTAATTTCGTAATACACAGTAATTGTGTCTCCAGATTGGAATTCTGGGAATTCTTTTTTTGCTACAAATTCGCTTTGTACAAAATCTACTAAATTTGCCATTTCTTTTTATTTAATGGTTTTATCAATGACCAACATTCACGATTCTCGTCAGAGGTTGATTTTGAGGTTGCGAATATAACATTTTATTGTCACAAATTGAATAAGTATTTTAAATTATTATTTCTTGCCATTTGATTTATTAGGTTAGGTTGCATAATAGATTTAAAATTATTCAATTTTTTTTTATAATCTCCTTCTATAACAACCATGCTATAATCAGAACCGAATAATATTTTGTTGGTCAGTTCTGTGTCATTTAGCATTAATTCTTTTAGTCTTATGGAAAATTTCTCTTCCACAAAAGTATAAGAAAAATCGGCATAAACGTTTGGGTATTTTTTTAATAAATAGATGATAGTTGCAACCCATGGTTTTTTTTTGTTTTCAGGGATTGTTTGAATGTCTATAGATTCATTTTTATCAATGAAGTCTTCCCATGCCTTGTTTCCTCCAAAATGAGCTAGATTTAGTCTTAAATTAGGGAAAGTTTCTAGTACTTTTAACCAATGATGAGGTCGATTAAAGTAATCTCTATAGTCTTTTTCACATTGTTTGTGACTTCCTCCGGTTTTGAAATCTTTAGGCGCTTCCCCTTCGAGAGAAATATCGTTAATGAAAATTCCAGGTATGTTTTTTATGCTATCGTTAGAATTCCTTGTTAATGCACTACTACAGTGTGAAAGAACTGGTATTTGTTTAGCTTCACACACTTCGAACATTTTCATTAAAATTGGATGTGTAGGTAGATATCCTAATGACGGGTAAACTTTTAATCCGACATAATTCAAATCACTATCATTGTCGTTTATTGAAAATACTTCTTCAAAAATACGTAGTGCTTCCGCATTTCTTGTTGGGTCAATCGCAGCAAATGAAATTATGTTATTGTTTTTTTTGGCTAGTTTTGAAATTAAAAATAGTTGATCACGTAATGTTCTAGTATCTTGGGTTCCATCAATTCCTTTTAACATGTCCATTGTTAGAACGCCAAAGAGGATACTGTTGTCATATTCCGAATAATATGTTTTTTTCATGGAATCAAAAATATCGCTACTATTCTTTTTCTTAAGCACCTTTATTAGATATGCGGCTCTACTTAAATAATCTTTTTTTGTCCAAAAAATTAGGTTATGAAGAAAGAAGCCTACAAACCCTAAAAACCTTCTTGAAATTGGAAGTCTGAACCCAAGATAGTAATCAGGTATGTCTTTGTAGTTAAAAATATGAGTATGTATATCGATAAAGGGGGGGTAGCCGTTGGTCAGTTTTTCCTGTAGTTCAGGGTTGAGTTGATTAATTGGTGTATTTGGGATTTTAGAGGAGTTAATGTTATTCATGACTATATGAGTTAATGTATAAGAATAGAAAATTCACAATATTTTTAATATGCATGTTCGATAGTACTGTAATCGAATGTGTTTATTTCAGTCCATGATTGATTTACTTTAGTTGTAGAACCACCTGTAAGTTGAATACAATTAATATTATATTTGTCCTCGAACTTTTCCTGTCTTTGATTCCAGTGAAGGTGACCAAAGAGTAATACATTTACACCTTCAATTTTTTTAAGAAATGAGGTGCGGTCAATTAATTTTAAATTATTAGTAATTATTCTATCTCCAAAATCAGGGATATTTCGGACATCAACATGAAATTTCATCGGGTTGTGATGAAGGTATATGATTATTTTAGGGTCTTCATTTGTTTCTTTGATTTTTTTAATTTCTAATTCTAGTCTGTCTAATTGTTCGTCACCTAGCATGCCTTTAGCAGATTTGGGTTGGTAGGTCATTGAATTTAGACCGATAAAATAATGGTCCTGATACTTGTGTGTTATTGGGTATTCCAGAAGGTTATTTTTTTCTTCACCATGTATATTAGAGTTTGCTGGTAGTATAGGGCTGTAATACCTGCTGAATTTAATAAGGTTTGCATGAATTTGTTTACGTTTTTTTAAGCCCCCTTTTTTTAAATCATGATTACCTGGGCAAATTAAAACATTGAAATTATTAGTTTTTAGCCTCGTTAAGATTTTCGAGGCTTCTAAATAATTTGAATTGTTATTAGAAGGAGTGTCAAGAATATCACCGGTGCAAACAACGATTGGTTTAACTTGATCTTCCTTGTAATGGGAGATTATTTTGTCAATTAGTTTTTCTGTTCCAAAGTGATTAGGGAAGTGTAGGTCACTGATGTGTATGATTTTCATAGCATAATTAATTTAGGTTGTAGATTTCGAAAAAAATAATTAAAGTGACTAGGTTTTAGAAACATTAATCATTTAGCAGTTAGATAAAAAGAAACCATCATGTTCTCACGTGAATGATTAAAAACCACAAAGTTTAAATAATGACAACAACAAAACCGAAGGACAAACTTTATGAAAAGTCAGCCTCAAAAAAATGAATACATAGAATGTTGTTGAGAAGAAAAAAACATAGCAATAATTTTTTTATCTGGTTTAAAAGTAAAGTAATTTTTAGTAATAAAAAATTAAATTTACGTTAAGTGATTTAAAAACAGGTTTTTATATGTGGTATGATCTGCTATTGAGGATAGAGAGCTATTGCAAATGCACAAAGCCTCCTTTTTTAAAAAAAAGAGGCTTTGTAAAAAAAAATATAAAAAATTATTTTTTAGGGGTGTAATTAGAGCAAGCATACACCCAAAATTTACGAGAGTCTTTTCCGTTAATTTGAATGATGATAGGGTCTAATTCCTTTACTTTGGAAAAATATACGTCAAGTTCGGCAGGGTGTGAACCATTTTTATTTTTATCCTTAAAACGTTTGTCTGAATCAATAAAGAGTGCCGTTTGTCCTTTTAGGATTGATAAATCATCCCCGATATAATCAAAATGCAAAGCAGGTTTGCCAATGATATTTTGTGCATAGATTTTTTGCTCTGTAAAGAAGGTCATACAAGCAGTGGTTTTATAACCGTCATCAGAAAAAACAAAAGAATTTGGGTATTGTTGTTGAAGCGCTTCTGTTTCAATAACCAGTTCTTTCCAACCCACCCATGTATCGTCACTTTTAATAGGGACTAGGTAAAATAATACTTGAAGACTTACCAAAACATGAATCCCTGCAGAGATATATACTTGTAATTTGATGTTTTTCTTTTTGATAAAAATGGCTGCTAACAGAACACCAGAAATATAAGATGGCATCATCCAGTTTAGTTTTACCCAATAAATTGGCGTCAACAAAAAGAAGCCTAAAAAAGTAGGGAGGAAGAAAGCCAACAAGAATAAAACCTTGTCCGAAGGCAGTTTGAATTTTGTAACGGCTTTTTTTATGTACTTGTAGAGTAGTGTAAAAAAGGCAATTAATAAAATGGGTAATAATAAAAATATTTGATGTCCAACGGCACCGAAAAAATATTTAGGGTTTACCTGAAACTTAGAAATACTTCCTGTTCTGTCAGAGGATTGGAATAAAAAGGATGCAAATTCATTTTGATAATTCCAATACCAAACCGGAAAGGTAACCATAACAGAAATGAGCAGGGATGCCCAAACCCAAGGAGACACTAATAACTTTCTGTATTTGGCAGAAAAAACTAGAAATGCCAACAAACCTATTTGTAATAATAAGGCTGTGTATTTACTGTTAAAGGCAAGTCCCATGGCGATACCTCCTAAAATCCAATAGATTTTTTTATTTTCAAAAATGGCCTTACTCAAACAAATCAGAGAAAGAGTCCAGAAAAGAATCAAGGGAACATCGGGAGTAGAATTGATGCTTAAAATGGAAATAAAAACCGTTGTAGATAATAGAACCAAAGCATTGTTGAGTTTTGCTTTGGAAAGAAAAATACTTCCTAGTTTATAAAAACTGAATAGGGTGATAGAGGTGATAAAAAAATCGGCGAACTTTACTACAAAAACCGACTTTCCAAAAATAGTTGTGAAAAACCGTAGAATGTATCCAATCATTCCAGGATGATCAAAATAGGAAAGCGATAAATTTTCTCCGTAAAAATGATAGTAAGCATCTTGAGGCATCAAGCCCATAAATGGCAAAAGAAAAAATCTAAAAAGTTGAAATCCTAACAGGATGCTTAAGGCTGGATATGATTTTAAAAATTCAGTTACTCTATTCATCTAAAAGTTCTGGTTTGATTTGTTTTGTGCGTTCGTAAGCTTTATCGGATCTCCATTCATCAATTTTCGGGAAATTACCAGAAAGTAAAATTTCTGGCACGTCGGCTCCCTTGTAAGAGGCCGGTCTTGTATAAACTGGTGGAGATAATAAGTCGTCTTGAAAAGAATCTGTCAAAGCAGAAGTCTCATCTCCAAGTACTCCTGGAATCAATCTGATGATACTATCACATAATACAGCCGCTCCCAATTCTCCTCCGCTTAGTACATAATCTCCAATAGAAATTTCTTTGGTGATAAATAAATCACGAACACGTTGATCTACGCCTTTATAATGTCCACATAAAACAATAATGTTCTCTTTTAAAGAAAGTGTGTTTGCTGTAGATTGATTCAAGATAGGAGCATCAGGTGTCATATAAATCACCTCGTCGTAATCTCTTTCGGCTTTTAATTTTGAGATGCATTTGTCAATAGGCTCAATCATAAGAACCATACCTGCACCACCACCAAATTGATAATCGTCAATTTTATTGTACTTGTTTAAAGCAAAATCTCTAAGGTTGTGAAAATGCACTTCGGCCAATCCTTTTTCCTGTGCTCTTTTCAATATTGAATATTCAAATGGACTTTGAATTAATTCAGGTGATACGGTAATAATGTCAATTCTCATGTTGCAAATGTACTTAATTTGTTTTGAGTGTAAATTTTCATTTTCATTTTCATTTTTGCTAATTGCTAATTGCTAATGGCCGACTTCGTCATTCGATCGTTTTCAAAAATGTCTTTTCTCAGTTCATTTTTTTTAAACCCAGTTGTTTTTAACATTTCTAAGGTTTCTTTACCTAGATATTGATTGATTTCAAAAAACAAAAGGCCGTTTTCTGAAAGGTGTTTCGTAGCAAGTGTGGCTATTTTTTTATAAAATAGCAATGGATTGTCGTCAGAAACAAACAATGCAGAATGCGGTTCAAAAGACAAAACATTTTTTTGAATCTCTACTTTTTCTAATTCACGAATGTAAGGTGGATTGCTAATGATGATGTCATAAATATCCGGCAAAACGTCTGTTTTTAAAATATCTTGTTGGATAAAATCCACAGCAACATTATTGTCTTTAGCGTTTTGTTGGGCTGTTTTTAAAGCTGACTCAGAAAAGTCAATTGCGGTTACTTTTGCAGTAGTTAAGTTTTTTGCCAAAGAAATGGCAATACACCCTGAGCCTGTTCCGATATCAAGGATTTTCAATTTTTTTCTGTCGTTCGCTTCTTGTAGTACCCATGCTACCAATTCTTCCGTTTCAGGTCTAGGGATCAAGACATCTTTGTTTACTGTAAAATCAAGTCCGTAAAATTCTGTTTTATTGGTGATGTGCTGAACTGGTTTTTCTGAGGCAAGTTCTTTCAATGCTTTTCTAAAAAACAATTCCGATGCTTGCTCTATCAATCGTTCTGGATCGAGCGCTTTGTCAACTCTAGACAGATTCAATTCTGATTCTGTTAAAATATGATAGAAAGAATCAATTTCATTTACGGGGTAAATGTTCTTTAATTCTGAATGAAAAAGTGATTTGAGTTGAGAAATTGTCATGCTGCAAAAATACAGGTTCGTTTTTAGAAATGGATGTCAGAAACATAAAAATTCTTAAGGCTGGTAAAATTGTAATACTCATGGAATCGACTTACTTTTGTTGCATGGAATTAGATGAGATTTACATGAATCGATGTATTCAATTGGCAGGGAAAGGACTTGGGTTTACAAGACCAAATCCTTCTGTGGGTTGTGTTGCTGTATATGATGGCAGAATAATCGGGGAGGGGTTTACCAGTCCATATGGTGGTTCTCATGCTGAGGTAAATGCCATCAATTCTGTAAAAGATAAAAGTTTGTTGGAAAAGGCAACTTTATACGTCACTTTAGAACCCTGTTCTCATTTTGGAAAAACACCACCTTGTGCGGATTATATCATAAAGCATAAAATTCCCAAAGTGGTTATTGGCTGTGTAGATACGCATTCTGTTGTTGCGGGAAAAGGAATTGAACGATTGATTTCGAAGGGTGTTGATGTTGTGGTTGGGGTGTTGGAAGATAAATGTTGGGAGCAACACAAACGTTTTTTTACGGTACAAAATAAAAATAGACCTTATGTTATTTTAAAATGGGCCCAAACACAAGATGGTTTTGTAGCACCTAAACATAAAGATACCAACAGACCTGTTTGGATTAGTAATGCTATTTCGCGTCAATTGGTGCATAAGTGGAGATCTGAAGAACATGCCATATTGGTGGGGACAAATACTGCCTTGTCCGATAACCCCAAATTGGATGTTAGGTCGTGGGGAGGAGAATCTCCTGTTAGGATAGTTTTGGATAGAACTTTACGTGTTCCAAAGGAAAATAATCTACTTGACAGGTCAATAAAAACGATTGTATGTACAAGTGTTTCAGATGATTTGTTACCAACATCGGATGAATTGTTGCTCTATGAGCAATTAAATTTTGAAAATGATGTGGCAAAGCAATTGTGTGCTATTTTAATGAAACATCAAATTCAATCCGTTATTATAGAAGGCGGAACACAAACTTTAAATTCTTTTATTGAAGAAAAGGTTTGGGATGAAGCAAGAGTGTTTTATGGTGAGAATAAATTCCATGAGGGGGTCAAAGCTCCTGTATTATCAGTTTCTTCTGGTGTTGTTTCTGATTTGAAAGGAACGGTATTGAAAGTTTTTAAAAACCTTTAAAGACTGTTTGATGGATGGTAGATGTGTATAAAACCTTAGAAGAAGATTCAGAGGAGACCTTGTTCAAAGAAAAAGGAAGCAAGTTTTTTGGATATGCTTTTCCTGTTACTGACGAAGAACAGGTAAAGAATATTTTATTAGACATAAAAAAGAAACATCATGCTGCACGGCATTGGTGTTATGCCTATAAACTTGGTGTAGATCCAGTTAGATTTCGAGTCAATGATGATGGAGAACCTAGTAACTCTGCTGGTCAGCCGATATATGGACAAATTTTAGCGGCAGATGTTACCGATGTTTTGGTGGTGGTAGTACGTTATTTTGGTGGTGTTAAATTAGGTGTTGGCGGGTTGATTAGAGCGTATAAAGCTTCTGCACAACTCACTTTGGAAACCTCGAAAATTGTAGAGAAAACAATTGAAGAAAAATTAGAACTTACATTTCAGTACCAACACATGAACAAGGTAATGCGAGTGATAAAACAAAAAAGATTGACAGTGTTTTCTCAAGAATTGACAACGAGTTGTAAACTGATTTTAAACATAAAAAAATCAGAGTTTTCGCAGATTAAAAACGCGTTTGAGGCGTTGCATTTTTTAGCGGCAAAAAAACTCTGAATTTATTATTAATATTAAATATAAATAAGACTTTTAAAACTTATCCATAATTTTTGAAAGCAAGTTTTGTGGAATTTTTATGGGCCTGTTTTTTTTGGTGTCTACAAAAACCAAAACAGTTTCTCCGGTGCTGATTTTTTTATTTTCTGCATTGTAGATTTCGTATTCAAAAGTGATACGTGCTGTTGGTATTTCTTTTAGGATCGTTCTTAGTCTAACGGTGTCATCAAATTTAGCAGGTTGGATAAATCTAGTATTAATGCTGTATACAGGAAGAATTAAGCCTTCTTCTTCCATTTTTTTGTAAGAAATTCCTAACTCATGAAGTAGTTCTAATCTTCCAATTTCAAAGTACTGAGCATAGTTCCCATGATGTGCATAACCCATTTGATCTGTTTCAGCATATCGTATCTTAAACGATGTATTGTTTTCTATCATTTTAAAAATTTAAGTTGTTATTTTACGGAAAAAATAAATAAGAACCTATAGTGATTTCATTTTTTTATACTAAAAAATATTCACACTTTTGTATAACTGAAATGAACCATGGGAACGTATCAATTTAGGCAAGGAATAACTAAAAATTTACTCTATTAAAACAATGACTAAAATAGCCACTACGGTTTGGGAGGAGTGTTTGTCTTTTATCGAAGACAATATCAAACCGCAAGCATACAAAACTTGGTTCGAACCGATTAAACCTATTCGCGTATCCGGAGAAGTTTTAACAGTGCAAGTACCTAGTAAATTTTTCTATGAATGGTTAGAAGAACATTATATTAAATTACTTCGAGTTGCTCTTGTAAGAGAGTTAGGAAAGGATGCCAAATTGGTGTACGAAGTAAAAATGGAAAATGCTTATAGTAGTAATAGCCCTCAAATTGTAAAAATCCCAAGTTCAAATAGAGCACCATTAAAAGCACAAAATGTTGCTGTACCTTTAGAATTAAAAAAACGTGAATTAAGAAATCCATTTGTGATTCCTGGTTTGCAAAAAGTAAAAATAGAATCTCAATTAAACCCTAATTACAACTTTCAAAGTTTCGTAGAGGGAGATTCAAACCGTTTGGCAAGATCAGCCGGAATGGCGGTAGCAAATAAACCTGGAGGAACTTCTTTCAATCCTTTGTTAATTTACGGAGGAGTAGGTTTAGGAAAAACACATTTAGCGCATGCTATCGGTGTTCAGATCAAAGATAAATACGCAGATAAAACTGTATTGTATATCTCTTCTGAAAAATTCACACAGCAATACATAGATTCTGTAAAAGGAAATACAAGAAATGATTTTATTCATTTTTATCAAATGATCGATGTTTTGATCATAGATGATGTTCAGTTCTTATCAGGTAAGAAAGGAACACAGGATGTATTTTTCCATATATTCAATCATTTACACCAAAATGGAAAACAGGTAATCCTTACTTCTGATAAGGCACCTGTTGATATGCAAGATATTGAGCAACGTTTGTTGTCTCGTTTCAAATGGGGATTGTCGGCAGAATTGCAAACTCCTGATTTTGAAACTAGAATTTCAATCCTTCAAAACAAATTGTTTAGAGATGGTGTTGAGATGCCAGATGAAATTGTTGAGTACGTTGCCAAAAACATCAAGTCAAATGTTAGAGAACTGGAAGGTGTATTGATCTCTATGATTGCTCAGGCTTCTTTTAATAAAAAAGAATTTACAATGACCTTGGTAAAACAAATTGTAGATAAATTTGTTAAAAACACCAAGCGTGAGGTTTCTATAGATTACATCCAAAAAGTAGTTTCAAAGTATTTTGATATGGATGTTGCCACATTGCAATCTAAAACTAGAAAACGTCATATTGTGCAAGCTAGACAATTGGCAATGTATTTTGCAAAGAGAATGACTAAATCTTCTTTGGCTAGTATCGGATCTCAAATAGGAAAAAGAGATCATGCTACCGTATTACATGCTTGTAAAACTGTTGACAATCTAACGGAAACAGATAAGCAGTTTAAAAAATACGTGGAGGATTTGACAAACAAATTAACTTTCTAACGAATGCTTAAAGTTTTGATGGTGTGTTTGGGGAATATTTGTAGATCCCCTTTGGCTGAAGGTATTCTTAAGTCTAAAATAGATACAAATCAAATTTTTGTCGATTCTGCGGGTACAGGTGCCTATCATGTTGGAAACTTACCAGATTCAAGGTCTATTGAAGTGGCCAAAAAGCATCAATTAGATATTACCGACCAAAGAGCACGTGCTTTTTCTTCAGCTGATTTTGATCAGTTTGATTATATTTATGTAATGGATGCGTCTAATTACAGCAATGTTGTGAAACTTGCGGTCAATGAAGCACAAAAATCAAAAGTTAAAATGATTTTAGAAGAGCTAGAGCCCAGTTCAGGTATGGAAGTGCCTGATCCTTACTATGGTGGAGATGGCGGTTTTGAGCATGTGTATCAATTATTAGATGAGAGTTGTACGGTGATTGCAGAAAAACTAACGAATTAAATTACAGGAAAATGGGAATAGGGAAGTTGTATTTAATACCTACTACGTTAGGAGAAAATGAACCTTTAGAGGTGATGCCAATTTCTGTGAAAAAGGTAGTTGAAGAATTGGATTACTTTATTGTTGAAAATGAAAAATCAGCACGTAGGTTTATCAAAAAATTGACTCCTAAAAAACCGCAACCTGACCTCAAAATTATGTTAGTTGACAAATATGCTAGTGCTTTAGAAGTACAGCATTATTTAGATGTTTGTAAGGAGGGAGTCTCTGTTGGCTTGTTGTCAGAAGCAGGTGTTCCAGCTATTGCAGATCCGGGGGCTGATGTTGTAAAATTAGCACATCAACAAGGGGTACAGGTGGTTCCGTTGGTTGGACCTTCTTCTATATTAATGGCGATGATGAGTTCAGGAATGAATGGTCAGAACTTTGCTTTCAGTGGTTATTTGCCTATTGATAAGGGAGATAGAAAACGTGAGTTGAAATTGTTAGAGAAAATATCTAAAGATAGAGGGCAATCTCAAATTTTTATCGAAACACCTTATAGAAATGAAAAAATGTTTGACGACTTGAAGTCGGCATTACACCCTGAAACAAGAGTTTGTATTGCAGCAGATATCACCTTGAGTTCTGAGTATATCAAAACGTATTCTATAAAAGAATGGTCTAGAGTAAAACCAGATCTACACAAAAGACCGGCCATTTTTATCATTCAAAGATAATTGGGATTATCCCAACGATGGTAGTCTGTTTTTTTCAATATTAGAAGTGTCGTAACCTCTAAACTTGTACATATACTGTTCGATACTAGTACCAAAACCATCTTCAAAATGAAAAGCTCCGTTAGAACGTAAAAATTTCTTTACATTTCCGGCTCCAGCTAAATGTGCAGCTGCTAATATTCCAGATTCAGTAATTACGATTCCATTGATTTTTTTACCCACAGAACGTTCTATGTCCTTTCTGAGAATCCATTTATTAACCTTGCAGTAAGCAATAAATGCTTTTTCTTGAAGTTCTGGGTTTGTAAGAAACGCTTTGGTGTCCGTAATTTCAAAACGGGCTAAGGTTCCTTTGGCGAATTGATATTTACCTAAATAGCCAAAAGTATTTACTACCTGGTATTTACCTCCTGATTCTTTAAATGCCAATGCTTCTTTAAAGTAATAAAAGCCATTATTGTTATAAGGACCTTTGAAATCATTTGAAACACTGATTTCTTTTAAATTGAAAATTTCATTCTCATTAAAAGAAATTTTGGAATAGCTATCGTTGGTGTTAAATGTGAAAACCACAATCGCTAAAACAAAACTTAAAAAAAACTTATTTTTGATAGATTCCATATGAAATATATTTTCTGTCTCAATTTGTTTTTTGAAGCGGCAAATATACACCTTTTAATTTGCATGCAAGTAAGCAAGGAATTAAGGTAAAATCAATAATAAATCCAGTGTCCTTTAATCTTCCCATTGCTAGTAAATTCAATAGCTGGAGCAGGGATTTTTATAAAGTTTAAAGTAGTGAAAACAGTGTTTAAAAATTTATTTTTGGTTTTGATTTTTGTCAGATCTATGTCAAAAGATGCGTAAAACTGTCTATAACGTGTAGAAGTTTCCAATTCATGTCCAGGATAACTTGACAACATTCCCTCTGCACCATAACCAAAGGCTATATTCAACCATTTAGGGAATTTACTTTCTTTAGCAAAAGACCAAACATTCGCGGAAAGCCAATAGGTTTGTCCGTTATAATCTTTTAGGGCTTGTTGAAGTACATTTTCTCCTAATATATCAGGGTTAAGTGCTGCATATTGTGTTTGATGGAAAGAATATTTAAATGAAATTCGTTGTTCATCCCAACCTAATTCCTGACCAATTAAAAGTGCTGTTCCAGCGGCATTGGCAACCAAATCTCCTGGTGATGCTCCCCATTCACTAGAAAAACCATCTAATACCTCGATTGCCGTTAAGAATACAAAACCAATGGGAGCCCCATATAATAATTGATCTCTTTTACTGGCTCCTGCCCAATCCATGGCGGACATACTAAGTCGTCCTAGCTGATAGGCTGAAAAGGCATGACCTACTTTGTCCATTTGTAGCCAGGCACCATTGTCATTGATAAAATGAAATTTAGACCTAGGATAATCGGCATACCAAAGTTTGTTCAAACCTACAAATGCTGTAGTGGCCAGAGCTGCTTCCGTAATATAAACTCCTTTAAGTCTAGGTTTGTTTAGGGTATCGGATTTGGTGAAAAAGGAATACTTTTCTTGTGCTTTGCCCGAAGTTAGGAAAACGAATAGACACAAAACGAAAAGTAGATTCTTAGAATTCAAAAAAATGCTTTTTGTAAAAATAAGAAATTATCTAACGGTTTACTCCCTGTTTAGAAAGCCATTGTTGGTATTTTCTTGCATTTCGGTTATGCTCACTTAAAGATTTGGC
>NZ_JAQWGB010000175.1 GCF_029238425.1 Flavicella sp. | reverse complement strand
CCATACTTAAATGGCAGTTTTTCTAAATGCGTCATACATCTATTCAACCAACGATGCGTCATATGCATCGATCTCTTAGCGTATTTATAATCACATGGATACGGTGTACACTCATCAAAAGCCATGATAATATCAGCTCCGATAGTACGTTGGGTTTCCATTACATTTTCCGGAGAAAAGAAGTGATAAGATCCATCAATATGACTCTTAAACTTTACACCTTCTTCTTTGATCTTTCTTCTTCCAGATAAAGAATATACTTGGTAGCCTCCACTATCTGTTAAAAGTGGACGATCCCAGTTCATGAACTTATGAATACCACCTGCTTTTTCAAGAATATCCATTTTTGGACGTAAATACAAGTGATAGGTATTCGCTAGAATAATATCCGGATTTACTTCTTCTTTCAATTCTTTTTGATGAACTCCCTTAACGGTTCCCATAGTTCCTACAGGCATAAAGATTGGAGTTTCTATATCACCATGATCAGTGGTCATTACCCCTGCTCTGGCTTTACTTTGTGGATCTTTCGATTTTATTTCAAACTTCATAA
The DNA here is from genome assembly GCF_029238425.1 of Flavicella sp. GTDB lineage: Bacteria > Bacteroidota > Bacteroidia > Flavobacteriales > Flavobacteriaceae > Flavicella. The sequence continues at coordinate 3,094 of NZ_JAQWGB010000175.1, read as the reverse complement.
GCGACAAAGATACTCAGAAACATATGAAAACTAAAAGTTAATTTTTTAAAAATTAAAGTATTCAAACACACCTTTTACATATCGATGCAAAGCTCTTTTTTTAAAAATAAAACATCAAACCAAAACTAATTCTCATAGCATCTCTTGCTTTATTTATATCCAGTTGATTTCCATTTGCCTCTCCATTCATAATCAATCTTTTTGCACCATAATCTAATTCCAATCCATAAGTCATTCTGTTATAATGATCATACATAATATTTACAATTCCGTAGTAATGCACATGATCGATATCTCCATTCAAAACAACCGACTGTGGGTCTGTGGAATCAGATATCAAAAACCTTGAAACATCATTTGTATAAAACCTAGTATAACCTCCCACCAAATTGGTATGCAATTTTTTGGTCCAGAAATACTCATAAGCCATCCAGCCTCCGTAAGAAGGAGTAGCATCTAATTCATTGTTAACTGTTGGAAATCCATCATATCCAAATCCTGCAATACTTGTTATATAAGAAGTAATCCCCTTTCCTGCAGTTCCTTGAAACTGAAAACTATTTTTCCCTTTTAACAAGCGACCTGAAAAAGAAAGACCATACCCCAAAAATGAACTTTTCGCACCATCGTATTCATAATTGATATTCCTAAACATTGTGGACATTCTTAAATGTCCCCATTTTTTTTCATGTTTCACACCCAAAATAACATCGGGAGTTGTTTGATTCGCGTTCCCTATTAAAGGTTCAATTTCATCATATTTATTATAATCTGTAATCGGTGCATCCAAAGCAATTATATAACGCCAATCAGGATCATTCCCAATTTTATTAAAATATTTTATATGCGGACTTCGTACCCAAACTCCAGAAGGAGGTCCTTCCCATTCTAAAATATTGGGCCATAAGGCTTCATCACCAAAAGATGCCCATCCCTGTCCAATTTGCCAATGATCAAATTCTACATAGGCTTTTCTCAAACGCATGGTTCCATTTCCACCCCAAAAATCAAACTCTACAATTGCGTAAATACTTTCCCCTTCTTTGGTCATTATTGTTGACTCAAATTTAAGTTGGGTCTGGTACATATCCATCTTAAAACTACTGGAGTCATCCGTACCAAAAACATTAATTTTTCCAATATTAAAAGTCTCACTGTCTTGCAACCCTCCAAAAACATCAAAATATCCGTTCAACTTGATATTTGCCCCAAAACTACTTTTATAATGTGGTTGACCGTTAATTGAATCTTTAGAACTCACTGTTAAAAGACGTTCTTGAGAATAACCTTTAAAGCAAATCGACACAACGATCCCCACAAGTAAAAAATAAATTTTCATAGAATTTAAATTTGATAACAGGCTAAATTTAAACAAAAAATGATATTTATTTTCAATCAATAAAAACCTTTTTAAACAAAACCTACTTTTAAAATAATTATTAAATCAATCTTATCGTTCCCAAATTTATTATTTCAAGTATTTTTTTGTTCTTTTACAAGAAAGAATGGAAAAAAAATTCAAATTTTATTTGAATAAAAGTTAAAATAAGTATCTTAGATTTTATAAGTAACCTAACCAAATACCTTTTTAAAGACATTATATAAACAAAAGGTCATTAAAATAGTTTTCAGCTGACTATTAAAAAGAATAATTTATGAAAAAGTGTATCTTAATTGATGACGATGCTACCGCAAGATTAATTACCCAACAAATGATTTCTAAAGTTGACAATTTAGAAGTTGTTGGAGATTTTGAAAATGCTATCGATGCCATTAAATTTTTGAATGACCAAAGTGTTGATTTAATTTTTCTCGACATCCACATGCCCACTTTTTCTGGTTTTGACTTTATAAAAACACTGAAATCCCCCCCAAGTATTGTATTGGTTACTTCGGATAGAAATTTTGCTTTAGATGCATTTGAATATAACTGCGTAGTAGATTACTTGGTAAAACCATTGACATTTGAAAGATTTCAAAAATCTATGGATAAAATTCCCCAAATAGCGGCCCCAAGTAGTACGAAAACTGAAGAAAATCAAGAAACTACAGAGGACAAGCTGTACGTTAACATAGATCGCAGACTGGTAAAAATACATATACCGGATATCTATTTAATTGAAGCAAAGGGAGATTATATCAACATTAAGACAGAGGGTAAAAATTATATTGTACACTCTACTTTAAAGAAAATAGAAAATAAACTACCTTCTCAAACTTTTATCAAGGTACACCGTTCCTATATTATAAATTTCAATAAAATTATTGATATTGAAGATAATAGTGTTTTGATAAAACAAGACATTATTCCAGTGAGTAGATCCAATCGAGGTGAACTTATGAGAAGGTTAAATTTACTTTGATAAAAAATAAAAGACTTTTACTTTTTTAAATCTAAAAAAAAAAAAAATCCTCCCTTAAAATACTTGTTTCACTACTTTAAACAATATATTTGTCACATTGTTTTAACTGATATCACATGGAGTATTACTATATAAAAGCCTTGCATATTATTTTTATTGTTACCTGGTTTGCTGGGTTGTTTTATATTGTTCGTTTGTTTATTTATCATGTAGAAGCAGACAGCAAACAACAACCTGACAAAGGTATTTTACAAAGACAATATAAAATTATGAGCAAAAGGCTTTGGTACATTATTACATGGCCATCTGCAGTACTCGCTAGTTTTTTTGCTTTTTGGCTCCTATATGAAAATCCTTCTCTTTTAAAGCAGCAATGGATGTGGATCAAATTATCATTTGTTGGATTATTATATTTCTACCAATGGGGTTGTCATGTTATATACAAACAATTACAAAATGATATTATTAAATATAGTTCTGCGAAATTGAGATTGTGGAACGAGGTTGCTACGGTTGTTCTCTTTGCAGTGATTTTTCTTGTAGAATTACAAAACAATATTGATTGGATATGGGGAGTTGTGGGTATTTTTTCTTTTGGAATTATTCTTATGTTACTGGTAAAACTTTATAAAAAATCTCGTAAAAAAAGAAGTTGGGACCCCGATGATTCTTTAGAGTAAATCAATTATTTCTCCTCTACCATCAGAAGAGTTACTTCCAATAACATAATG
>NZ_JAQWGB010000122.1 GCF_029238425.1 Flavicella sp. | reverse complement strand
CAAGCAAGAACCGTGAAAGGGCAAAAAGTTGACAAAAGCAGGATTATAAATCTTGAAAAAGGTAAAATTCCACCACAAGCAATAGATTTAGAAGAAGCTGTGTTGGGTGCCATGATGATTGATAAAAAAGGTATTGATGATGTAATCGATATTTTACATGCGGAGGCCTTTTATAAAGAAGCGCATCAAGAAGTTTATGATGCAATTTATACATTGTTTCAGAACTCTGAGCCTACTGATTTGCTTACCGTATCCAATCAATTGCGAAAAAACGGAAAATTAGATTTTGTAGGAGGGGACTTCTATTTGATTGGTTTGACTCAGAAAGTTGCTTCCTCTGCCCATATTGAATTTCACGCTCGTATCATCATTCAAAAATATATTCAAAGAAGATTGATCAGTATTTCAAGTGAAATTATAGAACAGTCGTATGATGAAACCGCCGATGTTTTTGATTTGTTGGATGACGCAGAATCTAAGCTGTTTGAAGTAACTCAAGGAAATCTTAAGAAAAGCTCTGAGAGTGCAAAGGATTTAGTAAAACAAGCGGTTACTAAAATTCAAGAGATAGGAAACCAAGAAGGGATGAGTGGTTTGGAAACGGGTTTTACCAAACTAGATGCGCTTACTTCTGGTTGGCAACCTTCCGATTTGATTATTATTGCTGCCCGTCCAGGTATGGGTAAAACAGCTTTCGTAATTTCCATGGCTAAGAATATGGCTATAGATTTTGGGCATCCCGTTGCTTTGTTTTCTCTTGAGATGTCATCTGTACAGTTGATTACACGTATGATATCCAGTGAAACTGGATTGACTTCAGAAAAATTACGTAAAGGAAACTTGGAGCCACATGAGTGGGAGCAGTTGAACGTAAAAGTAAAGAATTTAACAGACTCACCTATATTTATTGATGATACTCCATCGTTGTCGATTTTTGATTTGCGTGCCAAAGCTCGTCGTTTGGCATCACAACATGGGATTAAAATTATTGTAATTGATTATTTGCAATTGATGACAGCTGGTGGTGCAGCAAACGGAAACCGTGAACAAGAAATCTCTATGATTTCTCGTAATCTAAAAGCATTAGCTAAAGAATTGAATATCCCGGTAATTGCTTTGTCTCAGTTATCACGTGCTGTTGAGACTCGTGGTGGATCAAAAAGACCGTTACTTTCAGATTTACGTGAATCTGGTGCGATTGAGCAAGATGCGGATATTGTATCGTTTATTTTCCGTCCAGAGTACTATGGTATTACCGAGTGGGATGATGATGATCATTCTCCATGTGAAGGTCAAGGAGAGTTTATTGTAGCAAAACACAGAAATGGTGGATTGGAAAATATTCGATTGAAATTTACAGGACATTTGGCAAAATTTTCGGATTTAGAAGAAGGTTTTGGAAATGAGTTCCAGTCGAAAATGAATGATTTCAATCAAGAAATTTCATCAAATAATTTCCCTAGCGCAGAAGATGCTTTCGGAGCACCAGATGATGATGGAATGCCATTTTAAGAAAAAAACACGAAATAAAAAAAGGAACCAATTTTGGTTCCTTTTTTTATGCCTTTAACACAATCAAGTTCTGATCATTTTTTTTAAGGTATCCTTTTAATATTCTATTGATATCCTTGTTGTCTTTTTGCGGTTCAATTGCAGATAAATAATCTTCTGTGGATTTTGGGCTTTCGGTACTGTTAAGATATCCATATCCTTGATATACGCCGTTTAATACTAAAGCATATGCCGACTCTTCTTCTTTGCGGCCTTTTTCTTTGATAACAAAATTTTCCGTTTTGAATCGAACGGATGCCATCGCTTTTAGAACTCTTTTATTGTAATCCTGTACACTTTCTTCCTCTCTACAAACTCCTTTGCATTGTTTTAATTGATAATGAAAACAGCTGCTTACATTGGTTTGTAGGTTGCAATATTTTGGACAGAGTTCATGTGTTTCGCATAGTTTCTCTACAAATTGTCTCGCTTCTGACAGACTGTAGAATTTAAGCAGAGGATTGGGAACGTTTTTTAATTGATTCCAAGCCAAATGAATAACTCCTTTTCGGTCTTCATAAGAAAATAGAGCAAACCCTTCTTTTGTTTTGCGTTGTGCTCTGTTGTATTTAGGAAAATGGTGTTTTATTTCAGCTGACTCTAATAATAAAGCCATCAGTTCACTTCCGGTTTCAGTATAAACAATGTCTGCTGTTGCCATGCACATGGTGATTTCTTTCTTTTTTTTATCGTAAAAATGACTCAATACACGTTGTTTTATATTGTTAGCTTTTCCAACATAAATGATTTCCTTGTCTTCATTTTTAAAATAATAGACTCCTTCCGTTTCTGGTAATTTGTCAAAAACATTCTTTGGTAACAAAGGAGGTAAGGTAGCTTCTCTTGATTTAGGATTTAAGAAAGAAGCAAATACAGAACCATTGTCTAAATTATAAAGACGTTGAAATAGTATGGTGGTAGCTTCAGCATCGCCTCTTGCTCGGTGTCTACCTACTAAAGGAATATCTTCTGAAATACACAATTTACCAAGACTGTATGATTTTTTACCTGGTAATAATTTTCTTGACAATCGTACGGTACATAGTTTTTTACGTTTGAAACTCAAACCAAGTTCTTTAAACTCTTTTGCGATGATGTTGTAATCAAAATTCACATTATGAGCCACAAAAACACAATCTTCTGTGATTTCAAATATTTTTTTAGCAACCTCAAAAAACTTAGGAGCATCTTTGACCATATTATTTGTGATGCCGGTTAGGTTTGTGATAAACGCAGGAATATTACATTCGGGATTGATCAAGGTAGTGTATTCATCTACGACTTGTTCTCCATCAAAAATAAAAATACTGATTTCAGTAATTTTAACTCCTCCGTTGGTTTCTATGTCGATAACGGAATATTTCATGAAACCATTTTTTTAAGTTCTTTTAATTCCACGCCAAGTTGGTTTAGCATCATAGCAATGCTGCTTATTTTTAAATCACGTTCGTCGTATTCTTGTGTATTGATGCTACAGGTATACTCCCAAACCTCTAAAATTTCATTTAAAGGAACTTCATAAGGGCTGTAGTTCTTGTTGTCGGGAGCAAGTAGTAATGTGCCGTTTTCTTCAATTTTGTCATAGACTCTTTTATAGGTCATTCCATCATTTAGAGTAACGATAATATAGGAAGTACCATTTTTTACATCTCTAATATCTTCTAGGTATTGTGCTACAACATAAGAGCCATCTTTCATAGGAAGCATAGAGTCTCCTTTGATAGGAAAAGCTCTGTGTTTTCCTGTGGGTAAAAATGGAAGCTTGATTTTATCTAACTGTTCTATATATTCAGGGTCATTATAACCTAATAAATAACCTGCCGAAGCTTTTACAGGAACTACCTCTATTAAATCCTCATTGTCTGCATCTACAGTAATTGGAAACAATACACGCTGATTTCCGATTTCAATAAAAGAAGTGTCTGCTGCATAAGTAAGATCGTTTTTAATCAATACATCAATTGGCAATTTGAAATAATTAGAAAACTTAACTAACATATCAATAGGAGGGTCAGAGCGTCCTTCTTCATAAGAGCCAACTTTAGAACGGGTAATCCCCAGTTCCTCAGAGAGTTGTTCTTGAGTTAGTGTTTTGATTTTTCTAAGATGACGGATGTTTTTAGCAATATTATTCATAATACTACAAATGTAAGCATTAAAAACTATTATTTGTAGTTAATTTTGTAGAATGTTTTTGAACACACATACATATTATAGTTTACGTTATGGAACAATAGCACCAGAACGCTTGTTAAACTTAGCAAAAGAGCATCAGGTAACACAGATGGCTTTTACTGATATCAATAGTACATCGGCTAGTTTAGAACTGATTCGTTTGGCTAAAAAAGCTGGAATAGCTCCCGTTTTAGGAGTTGATTTTAGAAATAGAGCACAGCAAGAATTTGTAATGTTAGCTAAAAATAATCAAGGCTTTGAGAACATCAACAGCTACTTGTCTGGATTTTTACATCAAGTTGCTTTTGAGGTCCCAAAACAAGCAGAACAGCTACCAGGAACATTTGTAATTTATCCTTTCTACAAAAACATAGATTTTGAATTACAATCGCACGAATTTATTGGTGTTTGTAAAGAAGATTTGCATACGTTGAGGTTTTTAAAGTCTACTCATTTACTTTCTAAAATGGTGGTTTTGCAAACCGTATCTTTTGAAAATAAAAAAGGCTTTAATACACATCGTTTGCTGCGTGCGATAGATAACAATACGTTATTGAGTAAGTTGCCCGTATCAGAACAAGGAAGTGAATTAGATATGTTTCTTGCGGTAAAAACATTGAAAAACATATTCTCAGAATACCCTGAAATTGTAAAGAACACTGCGTTTTTATTGTCCCAATGTACTGTAGAATTTGAGTTTTCTGAAGATATAACCAATAACCAAAGATCCTATAGTGCTAATGAGGCATTGGATTTTAGGTTGTTGAAAAAATTAACCTACGAAGGAATTCCCTATCGTTTTGGAAAAGCAGAGCAAGTAGTTTTAGATAGGATAGAAAAAGAGCTTAGAATCATCAAGGAAAAGGGGTTTGTCTCCTATTTTTTAATCAATTGGAAAATCTTGAAGTATGCACGTTCTAAAGGGTATTTCTATGTAGGTAGGGGGAGTGGTGCTAATAGTATCGTTGCCTATTTATTGAGAATAACAGATGTGGACCCTGTGGAGTTGGACTTGTATTTTGAAAGGTTCATCAATTTGTATCGTAAAAATCCTCCAGACTTTGATATTGATTTTTCATGGACCGACAGAGATGATATTACACAATTTATTTTTGAGCGCTTTGAAAACACAGCACTGATAGCAGTTTACAATACCTTTAAGTACAAAGCCTCTGTAAGAGAATTGGGGAAGGTGTTTGGTTTGCCTAAATCGGAAATAGATGCATTGTGTGTACAAAATTATGTTTTTGAAAAATTGGATCGGCTTTCACAGTTGGTTCTTATTTACAGTCAGTATATCCAAGGATTTCCTAATTATTTGGGAATTCATGCTGGTGGGATTTTAATTTCAGAAAAACCAATTCATCATTATGTAGCTACTTTTTTTCCGCCTAAAGCCTATGCAACTGCTCAGTTTGATATGGTAGTGGCAGAAAATAGTCAGTTGTATAAATTTGATATTTTAAGTCAACGTGGTTTAGGGAAAATAAAAGATGCTGTTAAAATTGTACATCAAAATTATCCCAATCAACCTTTGTTAGATATACATGACATTCAGCGCTTTAAGGAAGATGAAAAAATCAAGTATTTATTGAGGAATGCTAAGGCTATTGGTTGTTTTTACGTAGAGTCTCCTGCAATGCGCATGTTGTTGAAAAAATTACAGGTTGATAATTATTTAGGTTTGGTGGCAGCAAGTTCTGTCATTCGTCCAGGGGTTGCAAAATCAGGAATGATGCGTGAATATATTATGCGATATCGTTTTCCTGAAAAGAGAGAGAATGCACACCCTATTATGTTGGATATTATGCCAGAAACTTATGGCGTGATGGTGTATCAAGAGGATGTGATAAAAGTTGCTCATTATTTTGGTGGATTGAGTCTAGGAGAGTCTGATGTGTTGCGAAGAGGAATGTCAGGAAAATCTAGGTCTAAAGATGAATTTACAAGAGTGAAAGAAAGATTTTTTAAAAATTGTTTGAATTCAGGAAAACCCACAAAATTAGTTCAAGAAATTTGGATGCAAATAGAAAGTTTTGCTGGCTATGCTTTTGCAAAAGGACACTCAGCATCTTATGCGGTTGAGAGTTATCAAAGCTTGTTTTTAAAAGCCTATTATCCGTTAGAATATATGGTTGCAACACTTAATAATTCTGGAGGTTTTTATAGTGCCGAATTGTATATACACGAAGCGCGTATGCATGGGGGAGTCATTCATGCTCCTTGTGTGAATAAAAGCAGTGATAAAACAATTATTGAAGGAAATAATATCTATATAGGTTTTGCTTTTTTACAAGCTTTAGAATCCAAAACTAGGCAGCGTATTCTTATGGCTAGAAGCAATGGGACCTTTAAGGATTTGAATGATTTTATAGATCGGGTTCCAATTTCTATGGAGCAAATACGAATATTGATTAAAATCAATGCTTTTAGATTTACAGGAGTGCTTAAAAGAGAGTTGTTGTGGGAGGCGCATATGAAAATTAAGAAAGTGGTTTTTGAAACGCCTGCTGAGACTTTGTTTAAATCGGAGCCAGTGAATTATAAGACACCCAGACTTCCATCTTCAGGTTTGGAGGATGCTTTTGATCAAATAGAATTGTTGGGCTACCCACTTTGTAGTCCTTTTGATTTATTGGTAGAGGAGTTTACGAATTCTTTTAGAGCAAAAATGTTAGAGAAGTTTCATGGTAGAATGGTGTGTATTGAAGGGTATTTGGTCACCGTAAAAAAAACAAGAACTAATAATGGAAAAACAATGTATTTCGGTACGTTTTTAGATTTGGATGGAGATTTTTTAGATACGGTTCATTTTCCTCCAGTAGCGGAGAAATTTCCTTTTCGAGGAAAGGGAATTTATAGACTCATGGGAAAGGTAGTTGTAGAACTAGACTGTGTATCTATAGAAATAACAAGCATGGAGCGTTTGGCGATTGTTGAAGATCCCCGTTATGCAGATAGTAGAAAAGCACAAAGACCCAAAAATAAAAGAGTGAGCTAATGGAGAGATCAATTGTACATATGGATTTAGATACTTTTTTTGTGTCTTGTGAGCGTTTGTTGGATAGTAGATTGAATGGAAAGCCTATTTTGATAGGGGGGACTTCCGACAGGGGAGTTGTAGCATCTTGTAGTTACGAGGCAAGAACCTTTGGAATACATTCGGCAATGCCAATGCGGATGGCCAAGCAATTATGTCCAGAGGCAATAGTATTACGAGGGAACTCGGGAATATATACCAAGTATTCTCAATTGGTTACAGAAGTAGTTAAAGAGGCTGTTCCTTTATACGAAAAGACATCTGTAGATGAGTTTTATATTGATCTTACCGGAATGGATCAGTTTTTTGGTTGTCATCAATTAGCATCTGAACTGAGACAGCGCATTATGAGAGAAACAGGACTTCCGATTTCTTTTGGTTTGTCAATTAATAAAACGGTTTCAAAAATAGCCACAGGAGAAGCGAAACCTAATAATGAGATCAAGGTAAATAAAGGCACCGAGAAACCGTTTTTATCTCCATTATCAGTAAAAAAAATACCGATGGTAGGGGAAGTTACTTATAAGGCTTTATGCGATTTGGGAATCAAAAAAATCCAAACCGTGCAAGAGATGCCTATAGAGATGCTTGCTCGTGTTTTTGGAAAATCAGGAGTATCTATATGGAAAAAAGCCAATGGAATTGATAACAGCCCTGTGGTGCAATACAGGGAACGAAAATCTATTTCTACCGAGCGTACCTTTGATAAGGACACTACAGATATAGGAAAGCTAGAAAGTATTTTAGTGGCAATGGCCGAGAATCTTGTTTACCAATTGAGAAGAGGAAATAAACTGACTTCATGTATTACATTTAAAATAAGGTATTCTGATTTTCAGACATACACAACACAAAAGAGAATTCCATACAGTTCTGCCGATCATAAAATTATTCCAGTGGTAAAGGAGTTGTATAAAAAATTATATGAACGAAGAATGTTAGTCCGTTTGATAGGAGTAAAGTTTAGTCATTTGGTTGAAGGAGGTTTTCAAATAGATTTATTTGATGATGATGAAAAAATATTAAATCTATATCAAGCAATGGATAAAATGAGAGAGCGTTATGGGGATAGGGCCGTTATAAGGGCAAGAGGAATGGATGCTAAAACAATTTCAAGATTCAATCCCTTCAATGGAGAAGCCCCTCCGTTGTTGGCCAATAGACGTAGGTAGTGTTTTTTACGCTTCTCGTTCTAAGGTAAATACAGTAATTTCGGGCCTTACATTAAATCTGATTTGCCATAAATGGCCTAAAGCTCTATTGATATATAATGTTTTTCCATTATCCAAGTCAATTTTTCCTGCCGAATATTTTTTGTTTTTAACCGGCAGCATAGGAGCTGGTAAAAAAGGTGGTTTCACTTGGCCACCATGCGTATGACCTGACAAAATCCATCCTTGGAAATCTCCCCAAACATCTTCATCACAAACATCAGGATTATGGCATAGAACCACATTTGCTTTAGAATTATCAAGACTTGGCAACACTTTTTCAGGATAAAAATTGGTACCCCAAAAATCATCAATTCCGGCAATGATCAAACCATTTAAATCTGTTTTTTCATTTCTTAATACTTTGATATCTTTCTCTGCTAGTGTGTCTACTATGGTATTCGCTACATCAACTTCTATCCAATCTTTTCCATAATCATGGTTCCCTAAAACCCCCACGGTTCCCGTTTTTCCGAGTACTGCATGATCCATAACTTCTTTAAATAAGTCTAGTTGGTCGGTATCTTCATAATGAACAAAGTCACCTGTGTAAACCACAAAATCCGGCTGATATTCTTTTGCTTTTTGAAAAGACTCAATAAGGTAGTTGGGGTCGAAGCGTTTCCCTACGTGAATGTCACTAATTTGCATTAGTTTTTTACCAACAAGATGTTTTGGTAAGTTTTTAATGGGCATTTTTTGCTCTACAAACTCAAGCCAAAAAGGTTCAATTTTTATGCTATAAAGTGCGGTTGAGATTATAGCCCCAATAGAAGCTATAATGCTTTTTTTTATGAATTTTCTACGTTTCAATTTATAAAATATTCCGTATCCGTTTAGATAATTTTTCTTTCCAAAGCAATATAATGGGTTGTTTTGGTAGTATACAGAGGGAAAATTTTCACTTCACATTCATAAGAAGACTGATCTTTTTTATGATTGATAATCGAATGAGTGAAGGGTTTGTTGCTTTTTATTTTTTCTTTAAAAGAAGTTTTAGATTCTTCTAAAGTATCTGGTCCTTGCAAAAAGGACGGTTTTTTGTTTAATGCAAAGTTTTTAGGGAAACCTGTCATATGAGTAAATCCTTGGTTCACCCATAAAATTTCTTGATTGTTGTCAGTAATTACCAAGGCCTCAAAATCATTGGCTTCAAAAATATGATCAAGATTATTTTTCCATCCAAATTTTTGAGCAAATTCGGCTACAATTCTAATGTCATAATTAGCTTTTAAATCTTTTCTTTTTTCAGCATAGGAGTCATAAAAAATATCCCAACTCGCTAAGGGAGTAACTGATGAATCAGAAGCAGAAATTTTATCTTTTACTTTTTCATATTTTTTTGAGTCCAGTTCAGAAACAAAAACATCCAAGCATTTCATCTGAGTTAATTTATTTTCCATAGTCTAATTTAAAATATTTTTGCAGTTATTGCAAAGTTATCTCTTCGGTTTTTGTTTTTCCTTGTTTTTAACAAAAATTAATTTGTGTTTGCTTTTTGAATTTTCACGCTGCTCTAAATCAAAACTACCAATTGATTTTATTAGGGGTGTGAGCTTATCAAACCCATAATTTCTTGAATCAAAATTAGGTTGTTTTTTCTGAAGTAAACTTCCTACATCTCCTAAAAATGCCCAACCATCATCATCTGACAGCGTGGATATTGTATTTGAAATGAGTTTGATTTCTTTTCTTGTAATAGCATCTACCAATGGTTTTTCTGTCTCAACAGAATTATTATTTTTCTTTTCTGGTTGATTTTTTAGAATTTCAATATAAATAAATCGATCACAAGCAACAATAAAAGGATTTGGCGTTTTCTTTTCTCCAATTCCAATGACCTGCATTCCAGCTTCTCTAAGTCGTGTTGCGAGTCTTGTAAAATCACTATCACTTGACACGAGACAGAAACCGTTTACTTTTCCGCTATATAATATATCCATAGCATCAATAATCATTGCAGAATCCGTTGCGTTTTTTCCTGTTGTATATCCATATTGCTGGATAGGAGTAATGGCATTTTCTAATAATAGATTTTTCCATTTGCTGAGGTTGGGTTTTGTCCAATCTCCATAAATTCTTTTAATCGTTGGGTTTCCATAATTGGCAATTTCTTCCATCATTTCTTTTACATAAGCAGAGGGAATATTATCGCCATCAATCAATACTGCTAAATTTATATTTGCTTTCATATTCATTATTTTTCTTTTGAGGATTTATATAAATAAAATAGTATCGGGAATAAAAAAAGTGATGTCGTAACAGGAAAAAACCACAATCCTAGACCACTAGCATTTCCATAAATATTTTCAATGGTTTGGTAAAACAACAGGCCAAACACAATTATAACCATAAGTTTTAAAACTCGAATTAACTTAGTAGCCAATTGATATTGTCTTTTTGCATTTTCTTTTGTTATTTGAACCCAATAATTAAGTCTGTGAGGAAAACTAGTGAGCATTGTCATTCCTATAAAAAGTAAGGTCAAAACAAACTGAATATTGATTATGTTATTTTTAGATCCAAAACTATCTGCTTTTCCTTTGGCGTCAAAATGCGTAGGAATGGTTTCTGGTAAATCAGAATAATTCATAAAAATCATTATCCATATAACACAAATGGACAACCAACCTAGGACTTCTAAAAAGATATCTGTTCTATCTAATTTTAATTTTATAAAGGGTCTTTTGCTCATGTGTAAAACTGTCTAAAAAATACTATTTTAAGCAGTTTCAAGATACTGTTTTTTTTAGCTTTTGAGAAGTATTAACTTGTTAAAAAGCAGCCAAACATCATGTTACTAATTATTTATGCTTTTAAGTGATCTGGACGATTGTTCCAGATAGTTAAAAACTGACCCGTAGCCATCTTAGTAGCTGATTGCTTTGCTTTATTTGCTAATTCTCCTTCAAATAATTCATCAATTGTCTCAAACCACAAGCCAACCCAGGTATCAAAATGACCAGGGGAGATGGTGTGATTCATTTGAGCATCCACTTTAGCATGTTTTTGAGAAGGACTCCCTTTAAATTTAGGAATTCCGAATAGGTTTGTTTCCCAAAAATCAGTCAATTTATCAAGGTGTATGGGCCAATCATTTTCTTTAATATGACTATTAAAAATAGGACCTAGGGTGTTGTTATTTCTAATTTTACCATAGAAGGCATAAACTAAAATAGAAATATCTTTTCTTGATGTTATTAACTTCATGTAATTGAAAGACGGTTTATAGAGGTATTAAAGGTAATCAAATTGAACCAATACTCGATATTATATATTAGTATAGATCCACAGAAGAACCTTTTTTTTATTGTTCTAAAAACTGTACTTGAGGATTTTTAAAACCAAATCCTATGGGTACTTTTAATTCACCTTTATCATATAAATTGATATAGATAGAAATGGTGTCTTTGGAATTTTCCCAAGTCACACGGTAATTATCTAACATAGCCATACCATTAAATCCGTTCTCACTTTTTATAGGACAACAACTACCAGCTCTGTAATAGGAAATCATTTCACCATTAGGTCCGGTTAAAAGGTTGAGGTATCTTCTCTCATTGCATGCTCCAGACTCAAAACTACCACCAACTTCAACTGGATTTTTTGGTGTTAATCCGTAAGATTTGTTACGAGAGACTTCAGTAATAACAAAACTTTCAAGAATTTTATTTTCTTTGGTTTGAGCCTTTTTTGAAGAGGAACAGGAGAAGAACACCAACAATACAATAGTGAAAACATTTTTTTTCATAGAATAGCTTTTAATACATGGGTTTCAAAAACTATTCCATAAATAATTACCAAACTCTATTTAAACCATTATCTATTCTTTAAATAGAGCTCAGCTTAGTAGAATTTACTTAAACTCTGTTCCACAAGAATTACATTTATGAACGGCTTTAAAATAAATTGGAAATACCATAAATAGAAAAGACAAAATAGCTGAAAAAACTCCTTTTGTACCACCCATTGATTTGAAACCATACATAATGTCTTCAGATTTACATTCTGGGCAATTATTGATTTGGTTATCTTCATTGGTCAGTTTGTTACCATTTAATTCCGTCAAAATTTCTTCGGCCTTATTCCATTGACTTTCGTCCACTTTTAATTTTATTCCTCCTAGGGTTACGTTGTAAAGAGGGTTTATAGAAACTAAATTTTCATCAAATAGAAACACTCTAATATCTTCACTTTCTAGTTTTGTTTTTAGCAAGTGAGCTTCAAAGGAATTGTCGAATGTTTTTAGTGTAATAAGTGACATGATATATATTAAAACTTAGTTGATTCTAATTTCTCCATTCGTGCGGATGTATAGAATTACATCTTGATTGGCGTTGTTGTAAATAGTATGAATAGTATTATTTGTAGCTCCAAAGTAGCTCCCTGCATCCAAAGAATAAATCGATGTATTATTTGGCATCTCATACTGTAAAACCCCTTGAATAACTACGGCATGAAATACGGATCCATCACTATTAAGAACCGCATGAGATTTATGAGGAACTTTTATAAAGAGCCCTATATTATTTCCATCTTCCCATAAGAAACTAATTTTTGCATTGCTTTTGTTACCAATCCAATTTGTTCTTTGCTTTGATAACCAAACAATATTAGAAGCATCTATATTTATTGGGCGCTCACCATTATCAAAAGCTTCCGATATGGGTTTCACCAAATAGGGACCTTTATCAATTTCTACCAAGGCGATATTTTCTTTTCCTTTGGCTGAAGTAATATGTGCTTCCCCAAAAGGTTGTGTCCAAAAACTACCCGTTGGCATCCACATATTATTTGCCTCAGGATCGTCGTTATGAATCAGTCCTTTAATGACTACCGCTCTGTAAGTCACATTATGGATGTGAGGCGGTGATGAAAATCCATCTACAAATTTTGCTAAAAAGCCAGTTGCTTCCGTGCCTTTTCTATCTCCCCATATAGTTCCAGCTTGTGGACTTTGATCTCCTCTTGCAGGGTTTAATTTTTCCCAAATAATGTTAGAACTTAAAATAACTTTATTTGTGGGACGTAAAGTCTTGTTATTTTTTTTTGTAGCAGTCTCACAAGAAAAGAGTAGAGGTACTAACAAAAAACTGTAAGTGATCAATTTTATCATAACTAAAAGTTTTTTATCTTTCAAAATCTATTTCTAGATCATAATACCGAGGATTACTATTCATATCGTATGCATTCCCATAGATTTCTACACTTTTAAAATCAGAAGATATTTTAGCATTTACATTGTCTACACTCTTTATTTTATATGGAAACTTGTAAACACTTTTAAAACGTATAAGATTCGCCATTGGACTATCTTCCGTTAAGGTAGTATCTCTACTTTTTTCACTTTCTAAAATGGCTTCTTCACTCATTTTAGTTGAAAAATGTCTTTTATTAAATACTGTAATATATCCTTTGTTTAGATCTAACATTTTTTCAGATTGTTTACTGTTCCCTGATTTATTGTCCAAGAAATTTAAGTCTTCAATATTTTGATCTTTTAATTTATCACCGAAACGATGCAAGTCCGTTATGTTTTTAAAAGAGTAGTCTATTTTAAATTCATAGCGATTAGAAATAGAATCCATTTTTATGGACAAACTAAAATCTTTAAGAGCTTCAAGTTTTTTTCTTTCCTCTCTGCTCAACTTAGCAATACTATCTTTTTCATCTTCTAGAAACTGAGAAAAATCAATTACGGTATCCATTTGTTTCTTAACACCTGGCTTATTAGAATTCATTCCCATTTTCATCATTTCTGACATATCAAACCCCAAACTATAGGTACCACTTCCGTTACGATTGAATTCTGTTTCCTGCACTATTTCGCATGAAACCATAAAATTTAGAAGCAAAGGAACAAGGATACAGTAATAAATTTTCATAAGTTTTTTTTTGTTAAAAATACTTATTATAATTCTTATTTACCTGAGGCTAATAGGATTATTTATAATCGAAGCTAAATAATTACGACATGAAACAAATTACAAATGATTCTGAAAAAAGGTTGGTGATATATATCAAGCTTCAAAAAAGAAATAAAATTGGAAATAGAAATTTTTATTTTTCTATTTGCATTAGCTTTTCTTGATAGTTTTTAATTCTACCATGTGCAGTACCATCTACCAATAAAATAACAACAAGCATAGCGATAGTGGTAATGCAAATAGCTCTCCAAGTAGGATTGTGTAAAAATAAAATTCCTAAAGAGGCAAGAATCATAATCACAGGAATTCCTTTGAATACAACGTTTTGATATTCCTTTAAGGTAGCTTCGGTTCGTTCCATTTCTGATTCATAGAAAGCGGTAGCGTTTGCATGGTATGCTTTTTCAAATTGAATAACTCTTGATTTGTTTGTAAAAAATAATCCCAATCCAATAGTCATCAATAAAACACCTGCAACTAGAGTAGGAATAATATATGCTTTTGCAATGTCGGTTTTTCCGAGTTGCCAAAAACCAACACTTGCAATTAAAAATAAAATTGCAAAAACAATAAAGAATCTTGTTGAAAAGACCTCTGATTTTGCCCATTCGATAGCTAATTTTAATAGTTCCATAATTAATTCATTTTAAATTTTTCTCTAAACTGTGTTGGACTTATCCCTTCTTTCTTTTTAAATAATCTCGAAAAATAGGGTGGGTATTCAAATCCCAATTCATAAGCTACATCTGCAACACTTTTATTGGGTTGTAGTAAAATATTTTTCGCTTCATTGATCAGATGCAATTGCAAATGTTCTGTAGTACTTTTTCCAGTTTCTTTTTTTAGCGTGTCACTTAAATACCTTTGAGAAACTGCCATTTTTGATGCTATTTTATCAATACTAGGAATTCCGTTTTCTTGCAACTGTCCAGATTCAAAAAACTGTGTCATATGCTGGTTGAAATTCTCTAATAATGAATTTGAAAGTTCTTTTCTGTTTAAAAACTGCCTTTCATAAAAGCGGTTTGCGTATTTCAACAGTGTTGTTAACTGAGAAATTATAATTTCTTTACTAAAGGCATCTTGGTTGTTCTGATATTCAATTTTAATATTTTCAACAATAGATTCTAATTGCGTTTCTTCCCGAGGAGATAAATGCAAAGCTTCATTTACAGAATATGAAAAAAATCCATATTTCTTTATCTGATAGTCCAATTCAGTCCCTTTTAAAAAATCTTCATGAAAGTTGATAGAAAAGCCTTTTTGGTCGTAAACAACCGTTTCATCCCATTGCAATACTTGTCTTGGTGCAATAAAAATTAGGGCACCATTAGAAAAATCATAATGTGTTCTACCATAATTGAGATCTCCTTTAATTATTTTTTTCAAACTAATAGAATAGCAATCGTTTGTGATAGGTGGAGAGCTTTTTATGGGACATGGTAAAAACCCTTCTCCTTTTTCTGAGAATACACTCAACATAGGATGTTCCGGTCTTGGTAACTCAAGATATTCTAAATAAGAGACTAATGTTTTAAAGTGCTGCATCCTAAAAATTTAAATATTCCATTTGAACCCTGTTGCTTTCTCAGAGATTTGCCATAATTTTTTAGCAACTAATTTATCTTTGGCATGTGGTGCTAAGGTATGCGCTCCAACCGCACCTACAGTGTTCATTCTTTTGGTAGGACCATAAAATTCAGTTTGGTCTAAATCAGGTTCCGTAGCACACATCAATTGAGGGTAAGCTCCTTTTTCAGCAGACTGTACAAGTGGAGACAGCTTCATTAATTGCCAAATAAAACGAGTCATTAAACCTCCACTTGTTTTTATCAAGGACGTTTTAGAGGCTCCAGGATGACAGGCATAAGCTTTTACCTCTTTTTTATTCGCTTCTATCAATTTATTTTGTAATTCATAAACGCACATAATCTGGGCTAGTTTACTTTGGCTATAAACTCCATTTGGACTATAGTTTTTATCCCAATTCATATCATCAAACTGAATGGTTTTAATTCCTAAATTATATCCCATACTTCCCACAGTCACAATACGTCCTTTAGAGGCCTCAATCCTTGGGTAAAGCATTCCTTGCAATAAGAAGTTTCCATAATGATTTACGCCTAATTGGCTTTCAAAACCATCTTCAGTAATGATTTGTTTAGGCACCTGGGCAATGGCGGCATTACAAATCAACACATCTATTTGGGAGACAGTTTTTATAACCTCTTCCGCAGCTATTTTGACCGATGCCTGTTCTGCCAAATCCATTTGAATAAAAGAAACATCAATATTGCTTCCTAGTTCTTGTTTTAACAGTGCTATTGTGTCTTCAGATTTTTTTGAATTTCTGTTAAGCATCACAACTTTTCCTCCTTTGGTCAGCAAAATTTTTGCAGCTTCAAACCCTGTTCCACTCGTAGTTCCTGTAATTATAAATGTTTTACCATTCAAGTTTCCTATTCTATCAGGTGTCCATCCTTTTTTACCAAATTGATTCGTATTCATAATAGCATGTTTTTAATGATTAAATAATACCACAAAGATAAAGACCCGATGTACTTGGTCACTTATACTGATTTTCGAATCTTGTATACTTTTTGGTTATTTAGTACGATTGCTGCAGTCGAATTCTAAAAACAGATCCTTTCTAAATTGGCTTTTCTCAAATACCTCAGAAAATATTTGAGCATCCATCTCAGAGAGATCAAATGCCTTAGTTAAAAAATCTTTCATATTAGAAGAAGTATTTATGATTGCTTTTTTACAGCCACTGCAAAATGCTCTAAATTGAAAATTTCATTTTCGGGAAGCTTTCTTCCAAGAGGTTCAAAATACACGGAATTTAAATCTTTTAAACATTTATTTTCTGTAAGAGTAAATCCAAATTCATCCAATAATTCTTTTATGTCTTCATGGGAATATAAAGAGATCCATGGTTCACCAACTTTTGCAGATAGGTATTGAACCGTTTTTGCTTTTTTTTCGGCATTCCGGTAACCTTCTCCAAAACAATCCTTAGGTGCATCTTTTAATCGTTTGTCTACATAGGACATAAAAAAAGTTGTATCACTGTTTATTCTGAGTTCTCCAATTTCTTGCAAAGTAGATTTTATAGCATCTTTGGTAATATATTGTGATACTCCTTCCAGTGTGAAAATCGTTGCTTTTGTTTTATCAAATCCAGCTGCTATTAATTGCTCGCTCAAGCTTTGTGTATTGAAATCAATACTTACATAAGTAATATGTTCCGTCTCAGTTAAATTTGCGGGAAGTTTAGAGCGTTTTATATTTTGAACTTCATTTTGATCAACTTCAAATATTTTAATCGTAGAATTTAGCTTTAGTCGATGACCACGAGAATCATATCCAGCTCCAAGTATCACATATTGTTCAGCTTCCTCAGCGACTGTTTTCTCAACAAGGTCATCAATAAATCGAGTTCGTGCCATCAGGTGTTCATGAAATCCAGGAGTGAACTTTTTAGTTATCCAAACGCTCAATTTATGTCCCATGATTTTTATGATACTTGCACCAAGAACAAAGTGCTCTGCTATTGGATCGAAAATAACTCGCTTATCAGGTTGAGCGAGACTTTCAATCATTCGTTGTTTAGCTACTCCTTGTGCTGTACCATCTTTTCTGAAAATAGAATCCTCCATAATAAACTTTTTAAAAATAAATTCTGATATACTCAAAAATATCAAAATCAATTCAATTCCCCAATTCATTATTCTTAATAAAAGAATAAAAGAAAAAGGGAATTGATTTTTTTATAAAAAGTAGATGAGTTTCTCTAGTTATAGTTTTTAAAAACTTGAGCGTAATTATCTTTATTCACTGTTTTCCCAGTTTCTAGATAATATTTTAATCCAAATAAATGTTGTTTCAAACCTTTCCCTAATTGCCCCTTCATTAAGAAAATCATAAAGCTAGGAGTGGAGGTAACACTTGAAATCATGGTGACTTGGGTTTTATGAGCTCCTAATGAAATCAATTGATAGACAGCCGACATGTCCTTTAATAAAGGGAGGTTGTGTTTGTATGCAACCACTTTGAAGCTTTTATTTTCATGTGCCTCTGTGATCGTTTCTTCTAGATATAATTTTTCATCAAAGGTTACATGTCTTGGACAATTTACTGCCCCCTTAGTAAAGTCGCCTACATATTTGGAAGTTGGCATCGTAGGGTTGTGTACATGGATATCTCCATATTGTTCAAATAATACCTCCCAAACTTTTTCTTGTGATACATTAATGGTTTGCTGAAATTTTGATGTGCTCATTTTTATGTTTTTTTATGTTAGTCAAAAGTATCATGTATCGATGACAAGGGTGTGTCAGGGGTTTGGTTTCTGATAAAAAATTATTAAAATTTCTTATGAACACGATATTTATTATGTCTCCTTTTTAAGGAATATTTCCCTCTTTTTCAAAAAATGTGTTAATTTCTTTCACCGTTTGTTTAGCTGTTTTCCCCACACCATAAATAGTAGCGGATGCAAAACCCGTCCAGTTTCCATAGCCAACCAACCAAAGTCTAGGTTCCTCTACAGATCGACTCATTTGAGTTTTAATTGTATTGTCTTTTATGATTTGTAAGCTCTTCAAATGTTTTAAATTGGATCTAAACCCAGTACACCAAATAACAGTATCAAAAGCTTCCTTGGTTCCATCCTTCCAGATAACACCCTACTCATAAAAAGAACTGAAGGGTTTATGATCTTTATAAATCCCTCGTGTTAAACCTTCTTTAACACTTTCTACTTGAACGATATTAATCAAAGAAATTTTTTCAGATTTCGTATTCGAGGATTTTTTTAAATAACTGTTATTCGCTTGAATAAATAGATAGCGACCGTCAATATGTTCCGGAAGAAATACAGGAGGCTCAATAGTTACCCAAGTAGTTTGAGTTGTTTTTGATACTTCTGCTAGAATCTGAGATCCAGAGTTCCCTGCACCAACTAGGAGAACTTTTTGGTTATGTAAATCATTTGGGCATTTATAATTTATGGAATGAATTTGTTTCCCCTTAAACAAATGAGCGTTGTGATATTCAGGGATGTATGGAGAGTTAGCTGCACCTGTAGCACTGACCAATGTTTTGCATAAAAAAAGACCGTTATTTGTCTCTAATTGAAAAAAGTCATTTTTTTTTGAAACATTTATAACAATGGTATCACGTTTTATTGGGAAATCATAACGTTTTTCATAGTTGGATAAATAATTCAGGAACTCCAGTTTAGTAGGGTACTCGTTTTCCGTTGCAGGCATTTGCCAACCAGATAAAGAACTGTATTGCGCAGGTGAAAAAAGTTTTAAACTATCCCAAGTATGCTGCCAAGCCCCACCAGGTTCAGATTGATTGTCTAGAATAAGATATTTTAATTTTGTTTTTTGCAAAAAATAAGCAACCGACAATCCGGCTTGACCACCGCCAATAATAATTGTATCATAAATTTCAAGTTCCGAATTTGTCATCATAAATCATCTAATTATTTTGACAAGAAGTTATGATTTTTTTTCGAATACTGATAAATGAAGTTCCTCACCAATATGCGTTTCTCGACTTATAGAATTTGATATGAGCTGCAAACCAAGTTTTTCAAAAGAATCTTTATAATTATGATTTAATAGCCAAGGTGGTCCATTCTCATAAATTCTCTTTGGTGTTTGCACCTCTGTGATGATCAACAATTGACCATTTGGTTTTACAAAATTAGCAACGTTTTTAATTAAAGTATCCTCGTATTTAGGTGGTAGTGCTTGTATTGTGAAAATCTCTAATACGAAATCAAATTTTTCTTTCCATTTTGGAACTCCAGCAAGTAAGTCTGCCTTAATGAAGTTCACTTTACTAGCTGGAAATCTTTCTTTGCACAATTCAATAGCACTTTCAGAAACGTCGAAAGCAGTAACCTTATAACCTTTGTTTTCAAGTGCAATGGCATCATCTCCCAATCCACAACCAACAACTAAAGCTGTTTGTTCGCGGCTTACATTTGGTTTATCGCGGATCCAATTTTTGAATAGTGGATGAGCATCCATATTAGCCCAAGGAACCCCATCACCAGAGTCATTTGAAACAGCATATAAATTTTCAAACCAGTCGTTCGGTTTGTTTTCATCTACCCCTAATTTTTTTCTAAATTCTTGATTCATCATTTAACTGTTTATTGTCTCAAGTGAATTACGAAGTTCTCCTTTATTACTTAATATACAATAACTTGTACAAGTGTCGTTAGACCTACAACATACCAATTGTACTTCTTGTTGAACTTCTTAATTTTTCTATAGAAATGATAATATTGTAATTCCTATATTCTCCAATTCTAGGGTCATATAATTCTTGTTTCTTATAAGTAATGGATACTGCTTTACTCTTCATTTCTTTATAATCTGTAAACAAGTCAATATCACTTTCAATGTAAGAAAGCCAAATAAATTTTTTCGTTTTGCCCGTTCCATCTTTAAGAAGGAAGAATACGAATTGATTTTCTTCAATATTTACTATTTTACCTTGAATATTTAGAGATACTTCCTCTATTTGAGGCTCTTCATTTCTTCTAGCAATTTCAATCATTGTATTTGGACAACTCCCAATCATTTGCATTCCGATAAGTTCTCCTAGCTGTTCTGCCTGTGTATCAATGTGATTAAAGTCAATATCGAAATCTTTTTTCAGCTTCTTCTTATAAGGTTTGGCCGATGCAATCATGCAAACACCAAGTTGCATATTATAAGTATCATTGCTAACCGAATCGGGAATTTTATTAGCACACTCACAGGTTTTATTCGCTATTTTTTTTACATAGTCTTGAGAGAAACCTTTAAACCCAATAGTGATGAGTACTAATATTAACAAGTGCTTTTTTTCCATAGCTATATTCTAATTAATTAAGAATCTGAATCTTGAGCGCGTTCTAAAAGAGTATTGGGTAATGCTTTCTTTGCTTTGGCTCCAAGTTTCTTTATTTTTTCTACACTGGTAATTAGGTTTCCACGACCGTTTACCAATTTATTCATCGCACCTTCGTACTCCGTCTTTGTGTCTTTTAATTTGTTTCCTACTTTGATTAGATCTTGTAACAAACCTTCAAATTTATCATACAATGCACCCGCTTGTCTTGCTATTTCAATGGCATTCTTTTGCTGCTTTTCGTTCTGCCACATACTATCAATAGTTCTCAAAGTAGCCAACAGGGTAGAAGGTGTAACAATTACGATGTTTTTTACAAATGCTTTATTGTACAACTCATGATCTGCTTCAAGTGCCACTGCGAAAGCAGGTTCTATCGGAATAAATAACAGGACAAAATCAGGAGATTCTATTTGATGTAAATCTTCATATTTTTTTGCACTCAATTGATCTACATGTCTTTTTAAGGAATTGACATGTTCCTTGACAAATACAACTTTTTCTTCTTCTGTTTCTGAGTTTACATATTGCTCATAGGCTGTTAAAGAAACTTTTGAATCAACCACCATTTTTCTATTGTCAGGTAGGTTGATGATAACATCTGGACGTAATCTTGTTTTTCCTTCTTCTTCAGTAGCAAAACTTTTTTCTAAATCATATTCTCTGCCTTTTTCAAGTCCTGATTTTTCTAGAACTCTTTCCAGAATTAATTCCCCCCAGTTCCCTTGGGTTTTACTGTCTCCTTTTAAGGCTTTTGTAAGATTTATGGCCTCTTGACTCATTTTTAAGTTCAATTTTTCTAAACCTTCTATTTGCTGTTTTAAAGCAGAGTTTCTTACAATACTTTCTTTGTTTGTATCTTCAACCTTTTTTTCGAAAATTTGAATTTTTTCCTTAAGTGGATTTAAAATCTCTCCAATACTTTCTTTGTTCTGCTCTTTGAATTTGATAGATTTTTCGTCCAAAATTTTATTGGCTAAATTTTCAAACTCTTTGGTGAATTTCTCTTGAAGCTTCTCAACTTCTTCTTTGTTTTCTGTTAGTTTCTCTTTTGTGTTCTTTAACTCAGCTTCTAGTTTTGTGTGTTCTATTGAAAGACTGTTATTTTTTTGTCTTAATTCTTCCAACTCATTATCCTTAGAAGTTCTTAATTGTTCGATGTTCTTAGATGCGTCAGCTTGCAACGATTCAATTGTTTTTTCAGATTTAGAAATCGTTTCAATTAAATTATTTTTTTCAGTTTCAGAAGAAATTTTTTGTTGGTCTAACTGATGTCCTAGCTGATTCATTTTTTCATCAGAGGCAATATTTTCCTTTTCAGATTTTAATTTAGAAATTTTTTGTCCGATTATATAACCAACGAAACTTGCAATTAGAATAATAGCAAGTAGAATTAATGGGTTTTGCATTGAATAATTATTTTATAAAGTATGTGCTAACTCAAACAAATTTACATAATAATTAAAATCAAATTAATGATAATTTGTTGAAATAGGGAAATGTTATAAACAATAAGAAAACAGCTATTTTATTTCAAATACTTTTCCGCTTTCGGCAAGTGACACATTAGGGAATATAGTACTAGCTTCTTCTTTGAAAAGGTTTAAGTCATCATATCTAGAAGAGTAATGCCCTAAAATTAATCTCCCTACATTCGCTTCTTTCGCGATAGCGGCAGCTTCTTTTGCAGTGGAATGCTTGGTTCTTTCTGTCAATTCTTTTTTATCTTCTAAAAAAGTTGCTTCATGGTATAATAAATCCACATTTTTAATGATAGGAATCACAGGTGGATGGTATTGGGTATCACTACAAAAGGCGTAGGAGAGAGGTTTGTTAGGAGGATAGGTCAGTTTGCTATTTGAGATGCTAGTTTGACCATCTTCATAAACAAAATCTTTTCCTTTTTTTAAATTATGGTAATCACAAATTTCTATCTCAGGATTCGCTTCTATAGCATCCATATTGAGTTTTCGTTCACCTATTTTCTCTTGGAATAAAAACCCATTGGTATACACTCTGTGCTTTAATGGGATGGTATATACTTGTATTTTTTTATCTTCAAAAATAAGCTCACTTTCGTTACTTTCTAACTCATGAAAAAACAACTTGTACTTGGTCCAAGATTTGGCCAATTTTATCTGAAGTGTAATAACTTCCTTGATTCCCTTTGGTCCATAGATATGCAAATCATTTTCTCTGTTATTCAATCCAAAGGTAGAAATCAAACCTATCAAACCATAAAAATGATCCCCATGAAGATGAGAAATAAATATGTGTTTGATTTTAGAGAAGGAAACCTTGTGCTTTCTTAACAAAGTCTGAGTTCCTTCACCACAATCGATTAAAAAATTTCGGTCTTTTATTTCTAAAAACTGAGCAGTCGGAAATGCATTCTGTCTCGGAGAAGCAGAGTGACATCCTAAAATTGTTAGTTTAATGCTCATCTTTTGGAAATAATTACAGTCCTAAATCGCGTTCAATAGCATCCATTTCAAGAGTATCTTCCGCTTCTATTAGGGTTGGAACAACACTAAGAGTTTCATCTTCTAAATCATCAATTTCAATACCAGGCGCAATAACGATAAAAGAGGTTCCGTTTTCTTTTTTATCCATAGCTATTTCAGAAAAACTATCTATTTGAGTCGTAGTAATTTCAAAGGCATCAATAAAATTTAAGAATAGATTTTCATTAGAAAAATCATCCACCTTAAACGCACTTGAAAACTCTTCGAACGAGGTTTCCGTAACTTGAATTATTGTGTAATTATCTTTTTTCTCAATTTTCATTTTCAATTCATTTAAAAGTCAAACTATCTTTTAATTTGTTCTGCTAACAAATAAATACAAGCCATTCTTACGGCAACTCCATTCTCAACCTGATCTAAGATAATAGATTGATCAGAATCCGCAACATCACTTGTAATTTCAACCCCTCTATTAATAGGACCTGGGTGCATGATAACAATTTCTTTATCTAAAGAATTCAGAATTTCTTTATTGATACCAAACAACTGAGTGTATTCTCTAGTAGAAGGAAAATATTTAATGTCCATTCTTTCGTGTTGTACGCGAAGTACATTCGCAACATCACACCATTCTAATGCTTTTCTTAAATTGGTTTCAACCTTGACACCTAAACTTTCAATATGTTTCGGGATCAATGTTGTAGGTCCACAAACCTTTACTTCAGCACCTTGCAATTTCAAAGCAAAAATATTTGACAAGGCAACTCTTGAGTGTAAGATGTCTCCAATGATTACAACTTTTTTACCCGCAACATCTCCTAGCTTTTCTCTTATCGAATAAGAATCCAATAAAGCCTGTGTAGGGTGTTCATGTGTACCGTCACCAGCATTGATTATTTTCGCATCTACATGCTCTGATAAAAATACTCCAGCGCCTACATTGGGATGACGCATCACAACAATATCTACTTTCATAGACAGAATGTTATTTACGGTATCAATTAATGTTTCTCCTTTTTTCACAGAAGACTGTGCCGCCGAAAAGTTAATCACATCAGCTGAAAGTCTTTTTTCTGCCAACTCAAAAGAAAGTTTTGTTCTTGTACTGTTTTCAAAAAATAGGTTGGCAATAGTGATATCTCTTAAAGAGGGTACCTTTTTAATAGGTCTGTTTATTACTTCCTTAAAATGATCGGCAGTTTCAAAAATCAAATCCAAGTCTTGTGGATTCAAATGTTTAATACCTAATAAATTATTAACACTTAATGATTTCATTCTCTAATTGTTCGTTGTTAAATATACTGCATCTTCCGTATCATTCTCATTCCAATGAACAGATACTTTTTCGTTATTAATCACATCTACTTGTCTTCCTCTATAGTCTGGTTGAATTGGCAAATGCCTGCTAAACCTTCTGTCAATCAAAACTAAAAGTTCTATTTGTTCAGGTCTACCATAAGATTGAAGCGCTGCTAAGGATGCATTGATACTTCTACCGGAATACAAAACATCATCAATAATTACTACTTTTTTTCCTTCCACTAAAAAATCAATTTGAGTAGAGTTTGCTTCCAAAGGAGCATCTCTTCTTCTAAAATCATCTCTAAAAAAAGTGATGTCTAATTTCCCTAAAAGAATTTCTTTAATTTCATATTCTTCCTTTAAAAGTTTCGCAAGTCTGTCTGCTAAAAAAGTACCTCTAGGTTGCAGTCCAAGTAAAACTGTGTTAGAAAAATCATCATGATTTTCGATTAACTGACAGGCCAATCTATGTAAAATGATTTCAATTTCTCTAGAGTTTAGTAATATTTTGTTGCCCATATAATTGAATAGAAAGCTTGGTTTTCCTAAAACAAATATACTCAAACAAATATGTTTTCTTAAGTTAATGAGAAATATTTTAACGGCATTTATTCACAGGAATTTTGAAATTCTTTTCCTATGATAATTAAATATTTAGGTAAAAATTAAAAATACTTTGGCTCGTTTTTTGAGCATTATACTGATACGCAGTATGCTAAAGAGCCTGTTTTGTTGATTAAATTGTTAAAAACAATTTCTTTTTTCCGTTTATTAAGGAAAGAGAAATGCTAATTTTAAAAAAGTAGAGTTATTGTTTCACCTAAAAGCAAAGATATGTCTTTATCAAAATTTGAATCGATGTTGAAAACCAACAAAGTGTATTTTTTTGATTCGTCAGAATTTGAAGAAATTATTCATTATTATTTAGATAATGGGCGGCATACTTTGGCAAAAAAAGCAGTGAAACTTGGAGTGGAACAACATCCGAGTTCCATTCTGTTAAAGTTACTAGAAGTGGAGCTTTATATTTTTGAAGAACAATTTGATACCGCTGAAAAGCTTTTGAATGAATTGGAGGCAATTGAACCTACAAATGAAGAAGTGCACATTCAAAGAGCCGCAATCTTTTCTAAGGCGGACAAACATAAAGAGGCTATAGAATCCTTAAAGACCGCTTTAGAGTTTACAAACGACGTAGCGGATGTGTCTTCATTACTTGCAATGGAATATCTTTATTTAGATGATTTTGACCAAGCTCGAATGAATTTTGCCAAATGTCTTGAAGTAGATTTTGAAGATTATTCTTCTTTGTACAATATCATCTATTGTTTTGACATGGATGAAAAGCATCAGGAAGCAGTCGCTTATTTGAAAAAGTATATAGATGTGAATCCATATTGTGAAGTTGCTTGGCATCAGTTAGGAAGACAATATATGGTTTTAAACGACCATGAAGAAGCCTTGCGAGCGTTTGATTATGCGGTTATTATTGATGAATCTTTTATAGGAGGTTATTTAGAAAAAGCTAAGACATTAGAAATCCTAGAAAGGTATGAAGAGGCTATAGAAAATTATACTATTTCTTTAGAATTAGATGACCCTACAGCCTTTGTTTTTTTGCGAATGGGAGATTGTTTTAGAAATTTAGACCAATTGAATAAATCGGCTGAATTCTATAAGAAAGCCGTAAATGAAGATCCGTTGTTAGACAAAGCATGGATGTCATTGACGGATGTTTATTACTTATTAGAGGATTATTCAAAATCTTTATACTACATAAAAAAGGTGCTTTCCATAGATGAGTTCAACTCGGTTTATTGGAGAAAGTATGGTGAAATCAATATCAAACTTAGCTTTTTTGAAGAGGCTATTGTTGCTTTCAAACGTTGTTTAAGCTTGGATGATAAATCACTAGAAATTTGGTTAGCGTTGTCCGATGTTCAATATTATTTAGGAGATTATTCCGAGTCTTTAAATACTTTGATAAAAGCAAAAAAATATTTTAACGATGCTGCTGAAATAGAATACAGGTTGTTTGGATTATTTTTACAGGTAGGAGATAAAGACGCTTCTTATATGCATTTAAAAAATGGATTGGCTATTGATTTTGAATTTTGGGAAGTAATGAAAGAATTGTATCCAGGATTTTTTAAAATCGAGGAAGTTATCAATATTATTGAAAATTTCAGAAAAGAGAAATAATAGAAAAGTTCCTTAATGGAACTTTTTTTACGCTTTACAAAAATAAAATACAATTTAGTATTAAAATAACTAATAGTTAGAATAATAGTTTATGAAAAGAAGAGAGTTTGTTAAAAAAGGATCTGTGTTATCCGCTGGTTTTTTATTTGGAGGAACGGTATTAGCCTCTGAGATTTCTAATAATTTTATGAGGAGAAATATACGTCTGGCTATAATAGGCTCCGGGAGTAGAGGAGTTGGTTTGATACCAGTTGTAAAATCCGTTGAAGGAATTGATCTAGTGGCTTTATGCGATGTATTAGAGTTTAGGTTGATCAATGGTTTGGCTAAAATAGATGGTACTGTGAAGGGGTATTCCGACTATCGAGAAATTTTAAAGAACAAGAAAATAGATGCGGTACTTATTGCAACGCCTTTTTACACCCATGAGAAAATAGCCATGGATGCCATTGAGGCAGGGAAACATGTATACTGTGAAAAAACCACAATAAAAGGAATCAACGGGATCAAATCATTAGTTCAGAAATTAGAAGACTCAAAATTAATTTTTCAAACAGGGCACCAATACCATAGTTCTAGGTTATATCAAAAAGTAGTAGAAATAATCAAATCAAAGGAAATAGGAGAGATTAGTTCTTTTGAATGCCAATGGTACAGAAAAGGAGATTGGAGACAACCTGTACCCAAACCTTCTTTAGAAAGATCTATCAACTGGAGAATGTATAGAGAATATTCAGGCGGATTGACAGCGGAATTAAGTTCACATCAAATTGATTTTGTAAATTGGGTGTTAGAAGAAAATCCTAAAAAAATTATGGGAACAGGTGGCATTGATTTTTACCGAGATGGACGGGAGACTTATGATAATACACATTTATTGTTTGAGTATCCAAGTGGAGTTAAGGCTAGCTTTAAATCCTTGACAGGCAATATTCCTGGTGGATATGAAATAAAAGTAATTGGTAGAAAAGGAATTATAACTATTGGACCAAAATCAGCTTGGATCAAATTTTATTCTAAAACTCAAAAACCATCTATCGGATTGGTTGATGGAGTTTCTGGAGCCACAAAAAATTATGGTTCAGGTATGGATAAAGGTCAGAAATTAAATATATCTCATATGGAGCCAACCAAACAAGCTTTGTTTGATTTCAAGGAAGCTATTGTAAATAAAACGCAACCCATATCAAACGTTTACACAGGAGGTCATACGGCGATTGCAGTTCAAATGTCATTAGATGCCATGTATACCGGTACAACTCAATATTGGAAAGAAGAATACAATTTGTTTTAATTTAGTAACTTAAATAAATCAAATTTGTGAGGAGCAAGGTGTGAATTTTCTCTTTTATTAATATTACATTTGTTAAAATTAAAATTACTTATGGAAAGATCAGTTAAAGGATATATATTCTTATTTTTAAAAGGAATGGCAATGGGTGCAGCGGATGTAGTACCGGGAGTTTCAGGAGGTACCATTGCATTTATTTCTGGTATCTATGAAGAGCTCTTAGGGAGCATCAGTAGTATCAATTTCAAAACGGTTGCAATTTTAAAAAAGGAAGGTATCAAATCTGCCTGGAACTCTATCAACGGTAATTTTTTAAGCGTATTGCTTTTAGGAGTTGCGGCTAGTGTGATATCTTTGGCGAAAGGGATTTCTTATTTATTAGAAACAGAACCTATTTTGCTTTGGTCATTTTTCTTTGGATTGGTTTTAGCGAGTGTCATTTTTATTGGGAAACAAATTACCAAATGGGACTTTAAAACTATTCTATTATTAGTATTAGGTGCCGGAGTCGCTTATTATATAACAATTTTAGAGCCGCTAGTTTCTGACGAAGCCTCATTATTATTTTATTTTATTTCGGGTGCATTGGCTATCTGTGCGATGATTCTTCCTGGAATTTCTGGATCTTTTATTTTAGTACTTCTCGGTTCTTATAAGATGATCTTGGAAGCAATTCACTCTAGAGATTTACAATTGATTGCGACTGTTGGAGCAGGGGTAGTGGTTGGACTTTTGAGTTTTTCTAAAGTATTGAAATGGTTGTTTTCAAACTTTAAAAATTTAACTTTGGCAGGACTAACTGGATTTATTATTGGTTCTTTAAATAAAATATGGCCTTGGAAAGAAACGTTGACTTGGAGAACTAATTCTCATGGAGAAGAAGTTCCTTTACTTCAAAATAGTATCAGTCCTTTTGACTATGAAAACAACCAATTATTAATGGCTATTGCATTAGCAGTGGTTGGTTATTTAGTGATTATTTTTTTAGAGAAAGTGCAAGCGGAAAAAAAGTTGGATTAAAATGATGTATTGATGTCGGAAAAACGAAGTTCAAAAGAGAAATTATTTCTTTTCCTTAAAGGATTAGCTATGGGTTCTGCAAATAAAGTTCCTGGAGTATCGGGAGGTGCAGTTGCTTTTGTTCTTGGTTTTTATGAAGAAATGATATACACATTCAGAAAAGTCAATTTAAAAGCGTTCAAGTTATTAATAGCGGGGAGGTTCCGTTCTTTATTCCAATATTTAAATATTTCTTTTTTACTCTTAGTAATGGGCGGTAGCTTGTTTAGCTATTTTTCAATTTCTATAGTTTTAGACTTTCTATTGACTCGATACGAAACATATGTGTGGAGTACTTTTTTCGGTATGATATTGGGTTCTGTTTACTATATAGGTAGAAACTATGAATACTGGAACTCTAAAAATATTGGCTTCGTTTTACTAGGAATCATCATGGGGGCTGCATTGAGTTATCTTCCCCCAGCGACTGAAAATAGCAATTTGTGGTTTGTCTTTTTTTGTGGAGTAGTTGGAGTAAGTGGAATGACAATTCCAGGACTTTCCGGTTCTTTTATCTTAATGCTGATGGGGAATTATGTGTTGCTATTAGTAGATAGCGTAAACGTTGTTTTTGATGTCACTAGTTCTGTTCTTATAGGAAATCTTGAGGTATTAGATATAGAAAGAAATATAAAATATATTAAGATTGCCGTCACTTTCTTTTTTGGTTCATTTTTTGGTTTGATCACATTATCTCATATTTTAGGTTATGTTTTAAAACGATGGAATCATATAGTAACAGCACTTATTATTGGATTTATTATTGGTTCCTTGGGCATGGTATGGCCATGGAAAGAAAAAGTTTTGGCTACAGAAAACGGAATCGTTTTGTTAGATAATGAAGGTGTCGGAATTGTTGAAAATTACAAAAGATTTGTTCCAGATATGAGCATTTCTCAAAACTGGTACTGTGTCTTATTTATTATATTGGGTATCCTAATAGTGCTAGCAATAGATTTTTATGAAAGAAAAAGAAAAGCCGATACAAATTAAATTGTAACGGCTTTTTTATAATTTTAAGAGAGTCTTATTTTCTACTGCAGGCTAATAAAGTATTCTTTAATAACATTGCAATTGTCATCGGACCAACTCCACCTGGCACAGGTGTAATAAAATTTGCTTTTTTACTTACACTTTCAAAATGTACATCTCCTGCTAATCTAAACCCACTTTTCTTAGAAGCATCGTCAACCCTGGTGATTCCTACATCAATAATGGTAACTCCTTCTTTTACCATATCTCCTGTTAAAAATTCAGCAACCCCTAAAGCAGCAACAATGATATCAGCCTCTTGGGTGATTTCTTTCAAGTTTTTTGTTCTACTATGTGTCAAAGTAACCGTTGCATCACCAGCAGCTCTTTTTTGGCTAAGTAAGATACTCATAGGTCGTCCCACAATATGACTTCTACCTATAACCACAACATTCTTTCCTGAAGTTTCTACTTTATATCTTTCTAAAAGTTCCATAATTCCATATGGAGTTGCAGGTAAGAAAGTAGG
>NZ_JAQWGB010000054.1 GCF_029238425.1 Flavicella sp. | reverse complement strand
GCCAATTTTATGCGTATCATGCATGGTACTCAGAATAAAAAACTGATAGAACTCTGTGATAGAAAAGGAATTTTAATTTTTGAAGAAGTCAACGTCAGAGATTTAGACAACGAAGAATTTACAGCACCTGAATTTCCTTTGATTAAAAAATGGTTGAAAGGAATGATCGAAAGAGATATCAATCATCCAAGTATTATTGGTTGGAGTGTCGGAAATGAATTGAACAATCATTTCGAATTTGCCCGGTCAACAATGGAATATGTAAAAACTAAATTGGACCCTTACCGCTTACTAACTTGCGTAAGTAACTCAGGACAAAAACCCGATTATACTCCAGAAACAGATCCGAATACTTTTGTAGATATTATCATGCACAATATGTACAGATGGCAAGGTGAACCACAAGAAATACTAAACACTTTAAGAAAAAAATGGCCTAACAAGCCTATTTTTATTTCGGAATTTGGATTCGATCCTTTTGCTTCTCCTTCTTTAGACATCGACAAACCGGTGTTATCGGAATGGATACAACATTTCAGAAATAAAAATGAATTCGTAGTAGGAACTTCTATGTGGACATTTAATGATTACAGAAGTGGTTATGGAGGAACAAGTGCTGAGGAAAACCGAGTTTGGGGAATCATCAATGTATGGCGTCAAAAACGCAAATATTTTGAACGAGTAAAGAAAGAACAAAGTCCCGTTAAGGATATTGAAATTACTAACATTGACTTTGAAAAAAACACGGCAAACATAGAGATTCCAATAAGAGACTCACATGACTATCCTAGTTATGCTATGCGCAATTACAAACTAGAATATCAATTCAAAAACACAAAAGGAAAGACTGTTTATCAAAATTCCGTCAATTTACCTGACCTTCTTCCAAAAAACAAAATATGGAATGGGACACTAAAATGGGACACACTCCCTGAAGATATATTAGCTTTAAATATCAAACTAATAAGTCCGACTAATTATTCAAGATTTGACAAAACAGTTTCCTTTAAAAAGGCTATTCAACCCGGTATCAAACAAATAATCCCAGGAAAAAACTCTGTTAGAATACTATTTGAAACTGTTCAAAATGCAAATGAATATTTTGTACGTTATAAAAATGCTGCTGGTAAATTCACAGAATCGTATAGAACAATTACAAACAGCATAGATATTACGAATCTTGAAGAAGGAAAAGAATACACTTTTCAACTATTTGCTGTTAACGACAAAGGAATTAGCAAAGGTTCGAGAGGGAAGAATGCTTCTCCTAATAAGAAAATTTTACCTCCAACTATTTGGAAAAGTTTTATCGCAGATAACAAATTGGTAATCGGGTATTCAAGTGAATTTGAGGACATCAAATACAACGTCCGTTATGGAACTTCTAACGATAATTTGAATCAAAAATTCATTTCAAATGTTAGAGGAATGATGAGTATTGATTTGAATGGAGAAAATGAAATTTATTTTCAAATCAAAAGAAAATCCAAATTAGGTATCAGTAGTTGGTCACAAATAATTAAAACTAAACATTAGCAAATGAGAAAAATTAATTTGAAACCTGAAAGCTATTTCAAATTGAAATTAAATAAAAAACAAATTCAAAGAATTAAAGAAAATTCATTAAAATAAAAACCATTATTATGAAATACATTTTATCTACGGCATTGGCAATAACACTATTGTTTGCATGCAAATCTAAAACAGAAGAAACAGTCAAAGAAAAAGAAATCGATTTTAAAATTGAATTCGGAAAAGTAGCTCCTAAATCTGTGTTTAGCGGAGGAGATTCTTTAAGTATTTGGGGAGGATCAGTTGTTAAAGGAGAAGACGGAAAATACCACATGCTTTATTCTCGCTGGCCAAAAAATATTGGATGGGAATGGGTAAATTATTCAGAAGTGGCGCATGCAGTTTCAGATTCACCTTTTGGTCCTTTCAAACATGTAGATGTTGCTTTGGATGAACGTGGAGAAAAATTTTGGGATGGTTCTGTAACGCACAACCCTACGGTTCATAAAATGAATGGTAAATATTATATTTATTATATGGGGAACTTTGGTGATAAAAAAATTGTCAGTGTTCCTGGAAAGGCAAAAATCAATTGGATGCACCGCAACAACCAACGTGTTGGTGTTGCTGTAGCAGATACTCCAAACGGTCCTTGGAAAAGATTTGACAAACCTGTTATAGACATTACATATGGTGATGACAACGCATCTGATGCCTTAATGACCTCAAACCCTTCTGTTTGTCAAATGACAGATGGACGTGTTTTAATGGTTTACAAAGCCGTAGGAAAAAAATTCCCTATGCCAAATGGTGGACCCGTTGTACATATGGTTGCAATTGCTGATAGTCCTACAGGACCTTTCGTAAAACAAGAAAAATTGGCTTTTGAAATTAAAGGGGAACGTTTCCCTGCGGAAGATCCATATATCTGGCATCAAGATGGAAAATACAGGGCTATTGTAAAAAGAATCAAACATGAAAAACAACCAAATGGAAAAGAAAAAAGAGTTTTTTCATTAGTTCAATACGACTCAAAAGATGGGTTGGACTGGAAAGCTTCTAAACACCATGAAATTTCTGAAAGAATTGTTACTTGGGAAAACGGAAGAGTACAACAATTCAAACATTTAGAACGCCCGCAGGTATATATTGAAAACGGAGAAGCCATTGCTTTAATGTGTGCTGCAGATACTATTGTAAACAAAGTAAGACATTCTTTTAATATTCAAATTCCTTTAAAAGTAACAAAAGAAGATGCTAAAAAATAAAATTACAACTTTACTATTTTGTTCATTAACCTTATTGGCATTTGCTCAAAAACAACCCAATATTCTATGGATTAATTGTGATGATTTAGGGAGAGAACTAGCTTGTTATGGAAATCCGGATGTTTACACGCCTAACATAGATAAACTGGCTTTTGAAGGAGTTAAATATACCAATGCCTATTCCAACGCTCCAGTTTGCTCTGCGAGTAGATCTTCCCAAATCTTGGGCATGTATCCAAGTGCTGCCAATGTTCTAAATCACAGAACTATGGATAAAAAACCTTTACCTAAAGAGTATCCAACGCTAATGCAGTTGTTTCAAAATGCAGGGTATTTTTGCACCAATGGTTGGGCTCATGCTATGCATAAACCAGGAAAAGAAGATTATAATTTTTCAGATAAAAACTTATTTGATAGTACAGATTGGAAAAATAGAGATAAGAACCAACCCTTTTTTGCACAAGTTCAAATACATGAACCACATCGAGTATTTGTCAAAGACAAAGATAGACCTATCGCTCCACAGAAAGTTACCTTGCCAGGTTGTTATCCAGATTATCCTTTGATACGAGCGGATTGGGCTTTGTATTTAGAAAGTATTCAAATTGCTGACAAAAGAGTTGGGTATATTTTGGATAGATTGAATAAAGAAGGTTTAACTGATAATACTATTGTGATTCTATTTGGTGATCATGGTAGACCACACATTAGGGATAAGCAATGGCTTTATGAAGGAGGTCTTGCCATTCCCTTGATTGTACGCTATCCTAACAAACAAAAAGCAAACACCACAAAACAAGATTTAATTAGCTTGGTAGATGTAAGTGTAAGTTCTTTAGAATTAGCTAATATTAATATCCCTAAAAACATGCATGGAAAGAATGTTCTTGACGGAGAAAAAAGAAATTATGTATTCGGTTTTCGTCAACGTTGTGGAGATGCAGTAGATGATATTAGATCTATCACTGATGGAAGATATAAACTCATATGGAATCGCATGCCTGAGCTTCCGTATATGCAATTGACATCTTATAAAAAACTACAATATCCAGCATTTACTTTGTATCATTACTTAAATGAAAAAGGTGAACTTGAGTCACCATACAATCAATTTATGGCTAAAACAAGACCTGAATTTGAATTGTACGATTTAAAAAAGGATCCGAATGAATTTAGCAACCTTGCAGGTTCCAAAGAATATAGAAAAACACAAAAAAAGCTCTTTAAAAAATTAAACAAGTTAGTTTGTAAAATTGAAAAGAACAACACACCGGAAACTGAAGATAGTATTGAAAGAGCAAAAGCTGGATCACTTAAATTCTACAAGAAAGGAATGGAAAAAAAAGGATTGCCTGAAAATGCTAGCACTAAACAAATTATTGATAATTGGGAAGCACAATTGCTTCAGTAAAAAACTTTTGAAAACAAAAAAAATGCCTTGAAGTACTTCAAGGCATTTTCATTTATTGACAAAACTATTATTCCTTAATAATCTTACGCTTCAAACCATTGTTTGCTTGAAAAAAGTAAACCCCAGGAGTCAACTCAGAAATATCAATACTAGATTGAGCTTGGTAAGTTTTTACAACTTGACCAAGCACATTTGAAACTGTAATCGTTTCAACTCCTGAAAGATCAGAAATATTTACAATTCCGGTAGTTGGGTTAGGATATACTGATAACTCAGAAAACTCTATTGGAGAAGTGTTTAAAGTAGCTCCAAGAGCCAATAGATTCACTTCTGTTTCCGCCGTAGCACCTGAGTTGTATAGCATACCCGCTAATTCATAAACTCCTGGATTCCCTGATTCTTCTTTTACAGGAACTGCATATAATGCCGATGGGCTAGAAAAATACCTCATGAAGGTTGTGTATTCTGTTACTTCGTCTGGTGCTACAGCAATTGTATAACTTGTTACAATCACATCAAAATTTGCAGTTCCATCAGCGTTATCAACATAATTGATAATTCTTGCATTCGCCGCTGCTACTGTGGCGTCAGATAAAGCCACACCATGTAACCCTATAGCCGTTCCTAATGCAGGTCCATAAGCTGCTGAACCACCTGCTACAGAAGTAATATTTCCTGTTGAAGGAATTACGCCAGTAATACCTGTATTTCCAAGAGATGTTTGCCAAACAGGAACAAAAATTTGTTTGGCACTTCCATCTACATCGTTGGCTACATTTGTATATCTAACTACTAATGGGTTTTGACCAACTGACGGGGCGTATGTAGTTCCAGTCCTCAATGCAAACTCCGTAGGATAAGCAAGAACCTCCACAGAGATCTGTGCAGTACCTGCAATTGAAATAAATAATAATGCTGTTAAAATGTGTACTTTTTTAATCATAATAAAAATTTGATTTTGGTTAATGTTAATGTTAATGAATATAAAATTACAACAACAAATTTGTTTCAAAACCATGAGAAAAACTTGATCTGAACCTAAGCAGACTATACAATAAGTTAATTTTTTCCTTATTTCTATGGACAGCCATATCTACACAATTAAAACATTAAAATTCAGAGAGCTAGTTTAAGCGCATAAAAAAGCCTTTGAATCAAAATTCAAAGGCTTTAATTCAAAATGTTATATATACCTTATTTGGCAAATTTTATAGATCCATTTTGAGTAACAAAAATATAAACTCCAGAAGTTAGAGTCTCAACTGAAATTTGAGATGAAATCATCCCTGATTGAACTTTGGTACCTGTCATATTATATATAGAGTATTCTCCAGAAATAGCAGAATTAACTTTTATGACATCACTTCCTGAACTGTAATAAACTAAATCCAATGCATCTTTTTGCTTTTGAATTGAAGCTACTGAAGCATCAATATCAAAAGTATCAGATGCGTACCCAAAATTTTGAGCATCAGTAGAACCATTATATCCATAGCCCAAAACTTGCAGCCTTACTCCAGAAAGAGCCGAATCTAAATGAGGTACTGTAATATCAGCAGTCGTAGATTGTGAGGTGCTTAATGTTGTAACGGGAACTGAAATAGTAGTAGCTTCAGGTATTACAGCATAAGCATTCGTTAAAAACCTTACGCGAACATCTACTATATCACTATTACCTGGGTCTGGTTTAACAGCCGTATAATCTACGCCGAAAGTTAAAACATCACCAGGAATAAGATTTTTCCCATTTGCTAAAATATAATCAGCAACACTTACTCCTTCAATGGTAGTAATTGAAACATTGCAATTTACCTCAATACTGTTATCTTGTGCTATGTCGAAAGGCGAGAAAACACTATTCACGAAACCTCCAACGTTTGAACCGCGAGCTTGAACTTTTACAGCAGACAATCCTGGATTGATAGCAGGAACAGTTAAAGCTAAGGTCGTAGTTAACGGATTTGCATCATTAGCAACGGTTCCGGTAACTACCGTCCCTGAAACTTCAGACCAACCCGAAGTCAAAAACCTTACCACAATATTGTCGGCCCCTGCAACTAAATTTGTGTAAGTTATTTCGACGTTAAGAACAGTCCCGCTAGTTAGCGTAGGGTTACTAGTTTGAAAGTCTCCTGGTGTTTCTCCATTAATAGCTGTAATACTAACACTTTGCGCATTTGAAATCATAATTGCAAAAAACGCAATTGTAAAAAGTAATTTTTTAATCATAATAAATTGTTTAGTTGGTTATTATTTGTTTTGACTAAAACAGAAAAATGTCTAGCTAAAGCTAACATGATATAAACTTGTTCTACTTAGAAACACACAACAACAAAATATAAACATCCAGGACGCACAGCCCCTTATTTACTGGATACACCCCTGAACAAAACAATAAAAAAACAAGAAAACAACATAAACGGTATGTTCAGAAATAATCTATTGCAAAACACAAAAAAAAAGCCCTTTGAAATATTTCAAAGGGCTTTTCTTTATATAATTTTTCAATTATTTTTTTACAATCTTACGTTTTAATCCATTATCCGCTTGTAAAAAATAAACTCCATCTTTTAGATCAGAGATATCAATAGTGTTTTGAGCTTTAAAAGTCTTAACCACCTGACCTAAAACATTATAGATATTAATAACTTCAATTCCTGTAACATCAGAAATATTTACAATTCCCGTCGTTGGATTTGGATATACTTTTAAGTTTTCAATAGCATCACCAACCACTGAAGCTACAGGGGCTTCATTTACTGTTGTAAATTCCAATCCAAAAATCAAATTGATCCATCCATCATCAGTATCATTTCTCTTTTGTAAATCATATCTATCTGCAGTACTTCCTATTACAATTTGGTTCCCACCCACATCAGACGTAGCAGCAACATTTAAACTATTTAATACTGCGTCTAGAGGAAAAGTCAACGTTACTGATCCCGATCCATTCTCAACCAAAGATGGCACACTGATTGTAGGTACCGTAACATCATCTATAGTAGCATTTGAGTATGGGTCTTCACCACCATCACCAGGGTGAACCAATAATATTCTATATCTTAAATTTTCAATATCGTTTCCGTTAGATGTGTAATTAAAAGACATGGTAAAATCCTCACTTCTGGTTACTGAAGCAAAAACATCTTGTTCATTAGATATTTCAACATAATCATTTGCATAAAACGCATCCACTAAAGTAATCGCTGCATTTGCGAATCGGGTAGTAGTACCTTCATTGGCTGCTCCAGCAGAGCTTTTTCTCGTAGCTGGTCCTTTCGCATCCGCAAGAGTCTGATCTAAAACTTTAATCGATGTGAAATCCCATGTTCTAATTCTTGGTGATGTTCCTGCACCTGTATCTGAAGAAATATTTGCTGTTGTAAACCCTCCATCTTTCGCAAATACATTTGGTGTTCCAGTACCATCATCCTTAATAGGGAACCATAATGTTGCAAAACTTGAAGGCTCAGTATCAACACCGTCAACCCATGTTGTGGTGCTTGTAATTGTAACCGTTGTTTCAGTTAGCGTACCTGTACCATCACCCGAAGCACTGTCATCATTTAAAAATATTCCATTCGCGGCAATCACTAAATGATTCGCTCCTGAATGAGAAATAGTGTAAGTTGTTGTTTGCCCATAAGACATTGTTGAAATAGCAATCGCTAAAACATAAAGTAAATTTTTAATCATAATAAATTGGTTTGGTTATTTTATTGTTCTACAAACATAAAGCACCTTTAATCAATCAATTATCATATATGTTTTAAAAACTATCTTATATGGATCAGGTTAAAAATAATTTTTACTCCCACTTTTTCTAACATTTTCCGTGTTTTACAAATGACTAAAAAACCATAGACCAAAACTATCACAGCATCACGAATTAGAACAAATGATTCCTACAACAAAACATATGTGCAAATCTTTGCGCGAATTTTTTTTTAAAATAAAAACAAAAAAACCTCTGATTACTCAAAGGTTTCTTGTCAGTGTAAAAATTATTTTTTCACTATTTTTCTTTTCAGACCATTGTCTGCTTGTAAATAATACACTCCAGCTTTTAAATCAGAAATATCAATTGAGTTTTGAGCGCCAAAAGTTCTTACAACTTGCCCTAATACATTACTTATCGTAATTGTTTCAATATTCGAAATATCAGAAATGTTTACTACACCTGTTGTTGGGTTTGGGAAGACACCGATGGCATTTATTTTATCTAAATCAATAGATGCAACTGGAGCTTC
The DNA here is from genome assembly GCF_029238425.1 of Flavicella sp. GTDB lineage: Bacteria > Bacteroidota > Bacteroidia > Flavobacteriales > Flavobacteriaceae > Flavicella. The sequence continues at coordinate 1,210 of NZ_JAQWGB010000054.1, read as the reverse complement.
TAAAATAGTAATGGAATTCGTGTATGCTATACGTGAATTCCCATTTGTTAGGGCTTCTGGACTACTCCATAAAGCGCTAGCATCTTTAGGATCCCCCGTGTGAGAAACTCTATAGGTTAACAAGCAGGTAAAATCTCCATCACCTGTCAATGATGTAAAATCAGCTGCCCCTCCTAGAGTCTTGATTGTATAAGTTCTTTTTTTTGTATTTGCCAAAGTTCCATCCACTGTTACAAAAGAAATATTCGCATCAATAACATCTGATTCATTGGTATCTAAATTCATAACAGATGTACCAGTAAACTGCCAATTATCAATTAAACCAGTACCAGTTAAGCCACTACCAGTAGTCCCAGAAGCTTGAAGTCTAAAATGTATTGTACCTACAGCGGGCGTAAAACTTGCCGACAAAGGAATATTGTCTACTATTAAAATTAAAGATTCATCAGCCGTGTCACCAGAATTTCTAAAAGTACCATCACTTGTAATCACAGATGAACCTGAAAAAGCAACAGTCATTTGTCCCATCATAAAATTTGTTGCAATCACTGCAACACTAAAAAGTAATTTTTTAATCATAATAAATTGTTTTTGGTTATTATTAAATTGTTCGACACAAAATTCACTCTTTAACATTTCAAATTATATCTTACATGTTTAAATGAATAGTATATATGGACTTCATCTAAACTTGTATACTTTAAATGCCTATATAACCTTAGTTTCTTACAGTTTTGTATAGTTTATAAGATTCATTGAAAACCAAAAAAAGCTCATGAATCAATCATGAGCTTTTTCTAAAACCTATAAAAACTAGGTCTAGAATTCTATTTTAAACACAAAGGCATGTTTACCTATTTTTTCTTTTGGCAATTGAATTTCTAAACAAGACTCATTTTGAACATATCCAACTTTAGAATTATTTGCCAAAAATTCTATATTAGAAATCTCTTTACTCAAATAAGAATTACCTATTGCCAAACTTTTTATTTTCAAAACCTCATCTTCAGGCCAGTCTAAAACAGTTGCATATAAAACATCTCCTTTGGTAGTGAATCGAATATCTTTAGAAGTGTTATCGGCGTTCTTATGTTCGCTCAAATGCCCTTCTTTGACCTCAAAATCACCTTCCCCATAAATTTCAAAAGGACGCGTTCCATAGATGGCCTCTCCATTAATTTCCAACCAGTCTCCCATTTCTAACAATCGT
>NZ_JAQWGB010000145.1 GCF_029238425.1 Flavicella sp. | reverse complement strand
AGTTCAACTAGGAATCAGTAAAGAAAAAATGGTTTCTAGTTTAGGAAAACCTTTATTCTTATTCATGGTGTTTTGTATGTTTTTAACGGCAGCATCAGAATTAGGAACCACTCAAAGAATTGAATCTTTATTAAAAACATCCGTAGAATCACCTCTTTTAGTATTAGCCTTCATCAATGGTATTATGGCTTTAGGAAGATTGTCTGCTGGTCAAGTAGTACACAAATTAAAACCTTCTGGGATGCTTTTATACTCAGCTATTTTCACACTAGCAGGTTTATGGTTATTAACCATTACGTCAGGAGGAATGACATTTGTAGCTGCAACAGTTTTTGCAGTAGGGGTAACATTCTTCTGGCCAACTATGCTTGGATTTGTAGCGGAATACCTTCCTGAAACTGGAGCATTAGGACTTTCTATAATGGGTGGAGCAGGTATGCTATCTGTCTCTATAGTACTTCCTATAATGGGTAAATTAATGGACAACGCAGATGCAAGCGAAGCTTTAAGAACGATGTCAATATTACCAGCAATATTAATTGTATGTTTTATTGGATTGAACTTATACATGAAGAAAAAAGAAATTGCCAAAAATTAAATAATTACAATGACTAGAAAATTAAGAATGGGTATGATTGGTGGAGGAACAGGTTCTTTCATCGGAGATGTACATCGTAAAGCTGCCTCTATAGATGGTATGATAGAATTGGTTTGTGGAGCCTTTAGCAGCACTGCGGAAAAATCAATTTCCTCAGGAAAAGATCTTTTACTACCTGCAGATAGATGCTATTCGAATTTTGAAGAAATGATTCAAAAGGAAAAAGCACTGCCAGAAAATATCAGAATGGATTTTGTAGCTATTGTTACTCCAAATCACATGCACTTCCCTCCTGCCAAATTAGCTTTAGAGAATGGGTTTAACGTAATCTGTGACAAACCGATTACTTTGACTTTAGAAGAAGCTACCGAATTAAAAACTGTTATTGACAAGTCTGGTAAAACCTTTGCATTAACCCACAATTATACAGGGAATTCAATGGTCAAGCAAGCCAGAGCTATGATCAAAAATGGTGACATTGGAAAAGTAAGAAAAGTACAGGTTCAATACCTTCAAGGTTGGCTTGCTACTTCACTTGAAGAGACTGGTCAAAAACAAGCTGCTTGGCGAGTTGACCCAAAAAGATCTGGTATTGGTGGAGCCCTTGGTGACATTGGAACACACGCCGAAAACCTAACAGAGTACATTACCGGATTAAAAATTGATGAAATTGCTGCTGACTTAGGGATTTTTGGTAAAGGAAGAACTCTTGACGACGACGGTAATATACTTTTAAGATTAGAAAACGGTGCCAAAGGAACACTTTCTATTTCTCAAATCGCAGTTGGAGAAGAAAACAACTTAGCTATTAAAGTATACGGAGAAAAAGGTAGTATTATATGGCAGCAAGAAAACCCAAATGAATTGATTACAAAATGGTTGGACGAACCAGTTAAGACCTATACTCCTAATGGAAATGGTTTATATCCCGAAGCACTAAATGTATCAAGGATTCCAGCAGGACACCCGGAAGGATATCTCGAAGCATTTGCCACAGTTTATAAAAACTTCGCAAACCATCTTCTTTCACTTGAAAACGGAGAAACACCAAAGACACCTGACTTTCCAACAGTAGAAGATGGAATTAGAGGAATGCAATTTATTTATGCCGCAGTAAAAAGCAGCAATGAAAATTCAATTTGGACTAAATTATAAGTCAAACATAATCACTAACAATTATAGCCACAAAATATGAGTACAATAAAAGGACCTGCAGTTTTTTTAGCGCAATTTGCAGGAGATAATGCTCCATTCAATACATTAGAAGGAATGTGTAAATGGGCATCGCAATTAGGATACAAAGGAATTCAAATTCCCTCATGGGACACTCGATTAATCGATGTAAATAAAGCAGCTGAAAGCAAAACATACTGTGATGAACTAAAAGGATTGGTTAATTCTTATGGTTTAGAAATCACAGAACTAGCATCACATTTGCAAGGACAACTTGTTGCTGTTCATCCAGCATATGATCTTATGTTTGATGGCTTTGCTCCAGACGATTGTAAAAACAATCCTAAAAAAAGAACGGAATGGGCGGTGCAACAGTTAAAAGATTCTGGTACGGCTAGTAAACATCTAGGCATCAATGCTCATGCTACTTTTTCCGGTTCTTTACTTTGGCACACAGTATACCCTTGGCCACAAAGACCCAACGGCCTTGTAGAAATGGGCTTTGAAGAATTGGCTAACCGCTGGTTGCCTATACTAAATCATTTTGAAGATCAAGGTGTTGACGTTTGTTATGAGATTCACCCAGGAGAAGATTTGCATGATGGGGTTACTTTTGAGCGATTCTTAGAAGCAACAAACAATCATAAAAGAGTAAATATGTTGTATGATCCGAGTCATTATGTTTTGCAACAATTGGATTATTTAAAGTTTATTGACTACTACCATGAATTCATAAAAATGTTTCATGTAAAAGATGCAGAATTCATACCATCGGGTAAAAGCGGTGTTTACGGAGGTTATCAAGATTGGAAAGAAAGACCTGGAAGGTTCAGATCTTTAGGAGATGGACAAGTAGATTTCAAAGGGATATTCTCTAAACTGACTAAATACGAATGTGATGTTTGGGCAGTAATGGAATGGGAGTGTTGTTTAAAATCTCCTGAACAAGGTGCTCGTGAAGGAGCTCCATTTATTCAAAAGCATATTATCGAATCTACCGGAAAAACTTTTGATGATTTTGCTGGCTCAGAAACAGACAAACAACAATTAAAAAATATTTTAGGTATTTAAATTATGAGAAAAGCTTTAGTAATTGGTTTAAGTTTTTTATCCATTTTATCCTATGCACAGGATAAAAACAAAGAAATGAGCCCAAAGGACACTGAGATATGGGACCCAATTCCTCCAGTGGTAACTACACACAAAAATAATGCAGCACCAAGTGATGCTATTGTTTTGTTTGATGGTTCTGACTTAAACCAATGGATCAATGCTAAAAACTCAAACCCTGCCAAATGGCAAATTAACAAAGACGGTTCTATGACAGTCGTTGGTAAAAATAAAGGTGGTGGGAGTATCAAAACAAAAGACAATTATGGAAGCATACAACTTCATTTAGAATGGAGATCTCCTGAATTGGATAAAAGTCGTAAAGGGCAACAAAGAGGTAATAGCGGTGTTTTTATACAGGGAAGATACGAAGTACAAGTACTAGATAACAACAACAATCCTACTTACTCAAATGGTCAAGTATCTAGTATCTACAAACAGACCATTCCTTTAGCAAAAGCATCAGTACCCACAGGGCAATGGAATACTTATGATATTATCTACCATGCACCTGAATTCAACAAGGACAAAAGCTTAAAATCTGCAGCAACCATTACTGTTCTTCATAATGGGATATTAACTATTGATCATTTTGAATTATTGGGCCCTACAAAATATATCGGAATCCCTGAATATTCTGCGCATGGAGATGCACCAATTATGTTACAAGATCACGGATCTCCTGTGAGTTATAGAAATATTTGGCTTAGAAAACTCTAATCAGAGACACTAAAAACATAATCAAAAAAAAAGCCTTCTAATTTCTAGAAGGCTTTTTTTTAATTCAAGTTTAACTCCACTTGATCATCCGTCTTATTCATTTTCATAAAATGTAAAGATTTTGAATAATTCAAAATAAATTTAATGGACTGATCCGATGGCATCTTAGGGTCTTTGTTAATTTTTTCGTCAGTGTAGTTTTTTATCATGTAATTCGTTTAAGGGTTATACCATAATAAACGCTACAATTACTGATATATTATATTAATTGGTTAAAATAATTTCTTTTTGCTCCACAAGCTTACGCATATTAATCAATGCATAACGCATACGTCCTAGTACTGTATTGATGCTAGCTCCCGTGTTCTCTGAGATTTCTTTAAAACTTAATTCGTTATAAATTCTCATATTAAGCACCTCTCTTTGATCTTTAGGTAGGTATTGAATCAACCCAGTAATCTGTCCATATAACTGCTCTTGAATAATTTCAGACTCTTTGTTTTTAGTATCATCACTTAAAACTGAAAATATATCAAATTCATCTGTCCTATTAAATTTCGGTAAACGATTGGATTTCCTAAAGTAATCAATGACTAAATTATGAGCTATTCTCATCACCCAAGGTAAAAATTTTCCTTCATCATTATAATTCCCTTTTTTTAAGGTACGTATTACTTTGATAAAAGTATCTTGAAAAATATCTTCCGCTAATTGTCTGTCTCCTACTTTAGAATAGATAAAACCAAACAATTTTTGTTTGTGTTTTACAACTAACACTTCAAGGCATTTTTCATCCCCATTGATATAATTTGATACTAAAGTACTATCTGATATATGAACTCGCTGCATAACTCTTCCTTTTAAATTAGTCGTCAAGTGACGACATTACTAAGATTTTAAAAGTAGTTTTATACTATATGCAGCTAGATTTGTGGTTATTAGGTGCTACAAATATGTGCTTTTAAATCAAAGATAGCAAACCAATTCCCAGTTTTTTTTGAAATTTTAACAATTGTTAAGCTGACTCTAAGAGTAAAATGGATCAAATTTTCATACAAATTGAATCTTATGCTAGCGTAATTTTCAAAAAGGAATCCTTAATTTTACAGTCTATATTTTTATTTCAATGACAAAAAACATTTCTGCTTTAGATCCCAAAAAAAACATCTTGATTAAGGGAGCGCAACTACATAATTTAAAAAATATTGATGTAGCCATTCCAAGAAATAAACTAGTTGTTATCACAGGATTATCGGGATCAGGTAAATCCAGTTTAGCTTTTGACACATTATACGCAGAAGGTCAGAGAAGATATGTAGAAAGTCTTTCCTCTTATGCTAGACAATTTTTAGGGAAATTAAACAAACCTAAAGTTGAATACATCAAAGGAATTGCACCAGCAATTGCCATTGAACAAAAAGTAAACAGTACCAATCCAAGATCTACAGTTGGGACAACTACTGAAATTTTTGATTATTTAAAATTACTTTTTGCAAGAATAGGAAAAACTTATTCCCCAATTTCTAATCAGGAAGTAAAAAAACATACAGTATCGGATGTTATTGAAGCCATCAAGGCTTTAGAAGAAAAAACAAAATTACTATTATTAGCCCCTATTGCTTTTGAAAAAGACAAAGATCCAGAAATCGTTATTAAACTTTTGGCTCAACAAGGATATGCAAGAATCAAAGTTGAAGAGGAAGTTGCTAGACTTGACGAAACGTTTTTGCAAAAGTATGATGCTAAAGAATTAATTAAAATAGCAGAATCCAACAAACTACAATTGGTTATTGATAGGATTGTGGTCAAACACGAAGAAGATTTTTACAATCGATTAGCGGACTCTATTCAGACGGCATTTTTTGAAGGGAAAGGAGTTTGCTCTATAGAAAATCTATCAGATAAAAAAGTTAGCAGTTTTAGTAATAAATTTGAGCTAGACGGAATAACTTTTTTAGAACCCAATACGCATTTCTTTAGTTTTAACAATCCCTACGGAGCTTGTCCTAAATGTGAAGGTTATGGAAGCACTATTGGTGTTGATGAAGAATTGGTTATACCAAACACCACATTATCCATTTATGAAGATGCTATTGCTCCATGGAAAACAGATTCTTTTTTAAAACATAAGGAGCAACTGATTGACCATGCTTATAAATTTGACATTCCTATTCACAAACCTTGGTTTGAATTAAGTGAGGAGCAAAAAGAATTAATTTGGAACGGAACAAACTCTTTTATCGGACTACATGAGTTTTTTGAATACCTAGAGATCAAAAGTTATAAAATCCAATTTAGAGTTCTTTTATCGCGTTACCGAGGAAGAAGTAAATGTAAAGCCTGTAACGGAAGACGCTTAAGAAAGGAAACCAATTATGTGAAAATTGCTGGCAAAAACATTTCTGATTTGGTTGATTTACCCATTGACGAACTTGCTGATTTTTTCAAAAATCTTGAACTATCCAAACACGATCAAGAAATAGGTAAAAGATTACTGATCGAAATCAATAACAGGCTTTCCTTTTTAAACAATGTTGGATTGAATTACTTGACCTTAAACAGAACTTCTAACACATTATCTGGAGGGGAAAGCCAAAGAATTAATTTAGCAACTTCATTAGGAAGTAGTCTTGTTGGATCTATGTATATTTTAGATGAACCAAGTATTGGTCTTCATCCAAAAGATACTGAAAGACTTATTAATGTATTAAAATCTTTAAAAAACTTAGGAAATACCGTTATTGTTGTTGAGCATGATGAAGATATCATGAAAGAAGCGGATTATATCATTGATATTGGCCCGGAGGCAGGAACACATGGTGGAAATATTGTTGCTGAAGGAAATTTTGAGCAAGTATTACAATCAGAATCTTTAACTGCAAAATACCTCAACGAAGAACTTAAAATAGAAGTCCCCTCTAAAAGAAGGACTTCTAACAAAAAAATTCAGATTGTTGGTGCTAGAGAAAACAACCTAAAAAATATTTCTGTTGACATTCCATTGAATACATTGACTGTAATTACCGGAGTTTCAGGAAGCGGTAAAAGTACTTTGGTAAAGAAAATACTTTACCCTGCCTTGCAAAAAAGGTTGAATGGGCACGGGGAGAAAATGGGTGAGCACACCTCGATAGATGGAGATTTTGAGACCTTGAAAAACGTTGAGTTTATTGACCAAAATCCAATTGGTAGATCTTCACGATCTAATCCGGTAACCTATATCAAAGCCTATGATGATATCAGAAGCTTGTTTGCCAATGAAAGTTTATCTAAGGCACGTAATTACAAACCAAAACATTTCTCATTTAATGTAGAAGGTGGTCGTTGTGAAAAATGTAAAGGTGAAGGAGAAGTCACCATTGAAATGCAGTTTATGGCGGACGTTCTTTTAGAGTGCGACGAATGTAAAGGAAAACGTTTCAAGAAAGAAGTTTTAGAAATAAAATTCAAGGAAAAAAATATTGATGATATTTTAAATCTTACCATAGAAGATGCCATTTCATTTTTTGAAGATTACCATCAGAAAAAAATTGTTCAAAAACTACAACCACTGTTAGATGTTGGTTTGGGCTATGTGCAATTAGGGCAATCTTCTTCTACCCTATCTGGAGGAGAAGCCCAAAGAATCAAATTAGCTTCCTTTTTAGTGAAGGGAGTTACCAAGGATAAAACATTATTTATTTTTGACGAACCAACAACTGGTTTGCATTTTCATGATATCAAAAAATTATTGGCCTCACTAGAAGCTCTCATATCAAAAGGACATTCTGTGGTATTGATCGAGCACAATATTGAACTAATAAAATGCGCAGATTATATTATTGATCTAGGACCTACTGGAGGAAAAAATGGGGGTAATTTGCTATTTGCAGGAACACCTGAGGAAATGATAAAAGATAAAAAATCGTATACTGCTGAATTCCTAAAAGAGAAACTTTAAGAATTCATTATTACAAAAAAAGCCTTTCAAGAAATTGAAAGGCTTTTTTTATGTTTGTAAAATTATTATCTAGAATAATTTGGTGCTTCTTTTGTTATTGTTACGTCGTGTGGGTGACTTTCTGCAATACCTGAAGCTGTAATTTTAACAAATGAAGAGTTATTTTTTTGATCTTCAATTGTAGCAGAACCACAATACCCCATACCAGCTCTTAATCCTCCAATAAATTGATGCATTGTAGCAAACAA
>NZ_JAQWGB010000144.1 GCF_029238425.1 Flavicella sp. | reverse complement strand
ACCTGAAATCCCGCTTTTTTTAAATCAGCCACTTGTGCTACAATATGAGCAATACGCTCCTTGTCTGGTAAGCCAGAGGCAAGTGTAAGTACATTAGAGCCAATTTTGATTGCTATTTTTTTTGCGGTTTCCATATTTTGTCGCTTCATTTAAAAAATGAAGTTACAAAAGTACAAATTTGCCTGATAACAGTGGTCTTGAATAAGAAAAAACAAAAAAGCCTCTTCTACGAATAGAAAAGGCTTTTTAGATTTAACAAATTTATATTATCCCATCAAGTTGTTATCTAAATCATAAACTTTGAAAACTTCTTTTCCACTAGAGTACAATGTGTATTTTACGGTTCCAACTTTTTGATTAGAGACGTTATATAAAGGATATGTTTTTTCAATTTTAGACTTACTCAAATCATCTTGGTTTAAGATTAGCTCAAAATGATAATCATTTCCATTTGCATCTAAACTTAAAATGTATTTCAAATCGATTTGATATGGAGAATTTGCAATGGTATTTTCATATTCTTCATCCGACATGTTCATGCTTATTTCATAAGAACGGTTGACATCTAAATAACTTCCTTCAAGAAAATTAAAATGAATATTTTCTACTTTTAGCAAAGCAGAAATATCTGCCTCAACTTTTTCTGTATAAGTTGCTGTTGTTAATTTTGGTTTTATTGTAAAAGAATATTTGGTGTATTGGTCATAATCCAATTCTGTTGGTCCGTTTTTAACATAATAATTTGTTCCAACGGCATAACTAGCACTTGTACTTGCTGATTCTAAAATATCACCCAGCTGGCAGTCTGTTATTGCATTTCCAGATCCGTCATATAGTTTTTGAGTGAATCGGACTATATAGTCTTCCTCTATAAGTTCCTCAGAGAATTCATGTTCACATTCCTCTAATTTTTTTGCCAATTTCTTTGCATTTTTTGGACTGAATTTTGCACTTGTATTGTTTTCCGGAGTGGAAATAAAAGAAGTTTCTAGTAGTTCCAGTTTTTGACCTAGAACATCTAAGTCATCTCCAGGGGCAATTGCCGTTTCTTCTCCGTTCGATTTACACCCAATGTTTGTTAGAAGTAAAATAGCGAATACTCCTGTAATTATTTTTCTCATAGTTTTTTTTGTAAAACTAATGTTTTTAATCTAGTTCTTTAATTAAATAAATGTAAACCGGATAATGATCACTAAATCCATCTGTAAAACTCCCATTTCCAAAACTTCTAAAGGGATAGCCTTTGTATTTTCCGTTTTGTTGTGTTAGGTAACTCGGGTTAAATATATGTGATTGATAGAAACTAAGCTCATTGAATTTTGTTGAAATAAATTTCCCATTTATAAGGATTTGATCAAAGAGATGGACTTGATCTCTATAGCCTAGTGTTCCAAACCCTTTTTTGTATAATGTCTCATAAGGATTGTAAAAGATGGTATCGTTTTTTTGCTTGCTTATTTCTTCGGTTTTTAAAATTTTTTTCAAACTAGAATTTGTAGGATTGTCATTGAGATCTCCCATTAAGATTATTTTAGAATGGGGATGTTTTGTGAAAATACTATCGGATATTTTTTTATTGAGAAAGGCTGCTTTTTCTCTCAGGATTCTGCTTTTTTTTTCACCTCCTCTTCGAGAGGGCCAATGATTGACAATGATATGAATCAATTCATTTTCTAAGTAACCGGAAACTAAAAGTTGATCTCTCGTATAAATTCGATATCCTTTATCTGACCATAATTTTAACTCATATGAATGATGATTCATGGGGATAAATTTATTTTTATTATAAAGTAGTGCCACATCAATTCCTCTTTTGTCAGGAGAGTCATAATGGATATAGTTATAGTTTTTTTCTAAGGTCTGGTTGGAGCTCATCAAATCATCCAGTACCGTTTCGTTTTCTATTTCTGCAACACCCAAAATAGTAGGCAATGCTCTTGTTTTTTCGTAGCCAATTTCAGCAATAACTTTTTGTAGATTTTTTATTTTTTTAAAATATATTTCTGATCTGTTGCTTTTGATTTCCATCATCGGACTTGCTTCATCGTTCGTATCCGGGTTATTGATAGTGTCAAACAAATTTTCTAGATTGTAAAATGCAACGCTGTGAATGGCATATTTCTTTTTCTGACCAAAGGTTATTTGTATAAAAAGAATAAAAATGATACCCAATAATTTATTTCTCATTGCCTTTTCTATTAAAGTTAGGATTTTTTTTTCGTAACTTAAATAAGCTATGAAAAAGAAAATGACTTCATATTGTTGTGAGGTGTTTTGCTGCTGCTTTTTATTTTGTGTTGTGTCTGTTCTTCAGTCACAGGAGAAAGTACGGATTGAAGGCACCGTGGTGAAATCCCTCTCAAATACCCCGCTAGAATCTGTTTTGATTCGGTTGACTTCAGATCTGGATGTATTTGTTTATTCAGATGCTTCAGGCAGATTTTCCTTGCTTCTTGAAATGCAAAATAATATAGTTCTTGAATTTGATATTGACGGATTTGAAACACAGTTTGTTACTGTCGCGTATAAAAATGGGTCGCCTTTATACATGGGTACCATAGCCTTGCTTCAGAAAGAAGAGGAACTTATATATTCCAACACTTTAGAGTTGTCTGATGATGATTTGTTGGATAATGATATTGGTGGTGCCAATGTAGTGACAGGTTTGTTACAGTCTTCAAAAGATGTTTTTGTTCGTACAGCGGCATTTAATTTTGGCCAAGCTCGGTTTAAAATTCGAGGTTATGATAGTCGGGAAGGTACTGTATTGATCAATGGGATAAAAATGAATAAAATTCAAACAGGAAGACCAAATTGGAGTAATTGGGGTGGTTTGAATGATGTTTTAAGGAATTTTAGTTTTAGCTATGGAATGGCGCCCGCTGCTGAAAGTTTTGGATCTGTTTTAGGAGTTACCAATTTCAAGACTAATGCTTCTGAGTATCGACCAGGTAGTGCTATATCTTATGCTGCGAGCAATGGGAGTTATAAGGGACGGTTTATGATGTCTCATTTTACGGGTGTCTTGAAAAATAATTGGTCTTTTGCCTTTTCCTTTTCTACTCGTTTTGCAAGTCAAGGTGCCATCCAGGGTACAAATTATTCGGCATATTCAGGATTTATAAGTGCTGAGAAAAGAATAAATGAAGCCCATCGTATTGGACTTACTGGGATATTTGCAATAAATCAAAGAGGGAAATCCTCTGCAAATACTCAAGAAGTTTTGGGTTTAAAGGGAGCTAGGTATAATTCTTATTGGGGATATCAACAAGGGGAACGGAGGAATTCTAGAGTTCAAAAGGTAAATGAGCCGGTAGTGATGTTATTTCATCAATGGAAATTAAATAAGTATGCACAGCTAAAGACAAGTATTTCGTATCAATTTGGAAGCATAGGATCCAGTAGATTGGGCTATGCAAATGTCAATAGTCCAGATCCTTCTTATTATAAATATTTGCCTAGTGCCCCATTGAAATATGATGATTTTGGTGAAGCTTATAAGCTAACAGAAAATTTTGTTGAAAACGGTCAGGTAAGTTGGTCTGTGCTCTATGAGATAAACGGGATCACACAAAATGCTAGTTATTATTTATATGAAGATAGAACCGAAGACACTCAGTTTTCTTTGCGTTCTACTTTCAAAAAGGATATATCTCTATCTTGGAAAATTGAAGGAGCTCTTAGTTATAGAAATTTGACCAGTGATAATTATGCAAAAGTAGTGGACGATTTAGGAGGAGGTGGTTTTTTGGACGTTGATTCTTTTGAGCAAGGGGATAAAGCCCAAAATAATTTGCATACTGTTGATAACCTGGTGGGTATTGGAGATGCATTTTCCTACGACTATAAAATTGATTTTTCTGAGTTAGAGGTTTTTTTACAATCCTCTTATATTTTGCCAAAAGTTGAATTTGTTGGTGCGTTGAACTTTACAAAAACAGCATATCAGAGAACTGGAAATTTTAAAAACGGAAAATATCCCGATGCATCTTTTGGATCGAGTTCTAAAATGGGTTTTGATGATATCAGTGCCAAGTTAAATACTCTATATAAATTTTCAGGAAAGCATCTCTTATATGGGAATATTGCTTTTATCTCAAGGGCCCCTACTTTGAGAAGTGTTTATTCAAATATTAGAATAAGTAACAATGCCACTAAAAATGTTACTAGTGAGAAGATACAAACGGTGGATATTAATTATCAATACAGAGCTCCTAGGATCAAATCAAGATTAACAGGATATTATAGTTATTTTTCAAAAGGTTCGGAAAATTCTTTTCTTTTTGCCGAGGGATTGAAAGGAGATAACTCAGATTTTGTCGGACAGTCCTTAACAAATATTTCTAAACGTCATTTAGGAGTAGAATTGGGAATAGATGTGCAACTGTCAAGTGAAATATCATTAAATATTGTGACCGCAGTAGGGAGCTATACCTATGCAAATAATCCCAACCTAAAAATTGAAACAGACATAGAGGGCACTCAAGGAGGAGAGTTAGGAGAGGCGTTTATAAAAGGATATCATATAGGAGGTAGTCCAGAAAAGGCTTTTTCTTTAGGAGTGAATTATAGAAATCCAGCGTATTGGTGGGTGGCAGTAAACGGAAACTTTTTGAAAGACCATTATTTGTCGATTTCTCCATTGTTGAGAACATCCAATTTTTATCTGGATGCAGATGGGGTTCCTTTCACGGATGAATTAACCGGTGCGCAAATTTCCAAAAAGAAAGTTTCTGAATTGTTAGAACAAGAGAAGTTTGATGATTTATTCTTGTTGAATTTGGTTGGTGGGAAATCATGGAAAGTTAGAGATACTTATATAGGTCTTTTCTTGAGTCTGAATAACCTGTTGGGAGAAGTCTATAAAACGGGTGGTTATGAACAGTCAAGAAAAGCGAACTTTCAAGAATTGCAGGAAGATACCTTATTGAAGCAACCACAATTTGGTTCTAAATATTGGATGCAAAATGGAACAAGCTATTATATGATTTTGAGTGTTAGGTTTTAAAAGGAATGTTATGAAGAAATATATTTTTATTTTGAGTTTATTGCTGATTCATTGCGATACGAATTATGAGTTTCCAGAGATTGTTTGTGCAGAAAATAATTTAATTGCAAC
>NZ_JAQWGB010000142.1 GCF_029238425.1 Flavicella sp. | reverse complement strand
ATGATTCAAACCGAAGAAACTTTTATAAGTCAAACCATACTTCATAAAATAGGAAATAAGAATACGGAAATTGACAATGTATACTCAGAAAATCTTTTGAATACCGAGGACGAAGAACTATACAAACTGCTTTTTTCAATGAGCTTAAAGCCCTTTGGCAGAATCAATGAATTCTTCAATTTTAAACATGCTACACATCTTTCAATGAACGAAATGTTTACGTATTGTTCTGAAACTTTTTCTGACCCTAACACATTCATAGATAACAGCAAGCACATCGCAAAGCATCTATTTGAACAATCTTCTTATCCTCAAATAAAAACCGGAGACTTAATCGTTTCTTACTTTTCTGATATTTTTATAAAAGGTGAGTTGGTTGATGCAATCGGCGTTTTAAAAATAGAAAAAAGAACTCCTTTTTTTCAAACTTATAAAGAAGGAAAAGAAATAACTTTAGGAATTGACAAAGGAATCAACCCTGGAAAATTAGACAAAGGATGTTTGATTTTAAATACTGAAAAGGAAAATGGTTTCACTGTATTGACTATTGATAACAACAACTATGACGCTGCTTATTGGAAGCAACATTTTTTAGGAATTGATTTTGCGGATGACGATAATGCACAAACAAAGCATTTTCTTGACATGTGTAAATCTTTTTCAACTACCGTGGTGCAAGAACAGCATGGAAAGCAAGAACAAGCAGATTTTTTAAGCACTACTTTGGGCTATTTTGCTGAAAAAGATATTGCCAACCCTAAAGAATTTGAGGAACAAGTATTTGAACACAACGACAGCATTAGAAACGCTTTTATTGAGTACAAAGAATTATTTGAAGAAAAGAAACAAATTGACTTTTGGGATGAATTTGAGGTATCCAATTCTGTATTCGAATCTCAGAAGAAAAAAATAAAAAGTGACATAAAACTGGATACACATATCCAAATAAAATTAGATCTTGAAAATCCAAGTTCTTCTAAAGAATTTCTTGAAAAAGGTTTCGACGAAGAAAAACAAATGCATTTTTACAAGGTATATTTTAACTCAGAACTATAAAAAACACAACCTAAATCATATGGAAATTCAAATCATAAATAAATCTAAACACGCTTTACCACATTACGAAACACTGGCATCTGCTGGTATGGATTTAAAAGCAAACATCGACGAAGCAATCGTTTTAAAACCTTTGGAAAGAGCCATCATAAAAACAGGTCTTTTTATTGCGCTACCGGTAGGTACAGAAGCTCAAGTAAGACCAAGAAGTGGATTGGCTGCTAAAAAAGGAATCACGGTTCTAAACAGTCCAGGTACGGTAGACGCAGATTACAGAGGGGAAATAGGTGTGATTTTAGTAAATTTATCCAATGAAGATTTTACAATTCAAGACGGAGAGCGCATTGCACAATTAGTAATTGCCAAACACGAGAGAGCTGAATGGGTTTCTGTAAACGAACTAGATGAAACAGAACGTGGTGCCGGTGGATTTGGTAGTACAGGTGTATAACAAACCTATCAATCAAAATAATTTATCTAAATTAGAGTTCACAAAACCCTAACTATGAAAATTTTTAAAATCGTAAGTCTTCTTCTTATAATTGTTATAGCAATTGTAGTATACACCCAGTACCCTAAATTGAATATTATCGCGGGTTACGCTTCTAAAAACATGAGCTCAAATATATTTCATGCAGAGAGAAGTCTGGAACATATTCATACTACGGACAACAACGTACCATCCATCAAGATTGCAAAAACAACAGTCGACCACGATTCAAAAATTACGACCTCTAGCGTTTTAGGAATTCTCTCTAGAAAAACCCTTTTTAGAGAAGGGTTAGGTGCTGTTGTGATTGATAGCGATTTTGACATCAAGCAAAAATTTTTAATCCCAAAAAGAACTACGAACCAAAGCAAACTTCCCTATCCATATGGAACCGGAGAACCTGTTGATTCGATATTTTCTAACATCAATTATAAAAAATTAGAGATCGCCATTGACAGTGCCTTTAACGAAGACAGTGAAGAGTTCTTAAAAAACACTAGATCTGTTCTTGTACTATACAAAGATCAAATTATTGCCGAACGATACGCAGCTCCATTTGACAAAAACACGGAGTTTTTAGGTTGGTCTATGGCCAAAAGTTTACTTGCTACGGTTATGGGAACTCTTGAATTAAAACAAGACTTCGACATACAGCAATCCCTTGTAGAATTTATGGATTTAAAGGCATGGGAAAAGGATGAGCGAAAGAAAATAACCACGGCTCATTTATTAAAAATGACAAGTGGATTAGCATGGGAAGAAGATTACACAAAAATTTCTGACGTGACAAAAATGCTCTTTTTAGAAAGAGACATGACCAAAACGCAAGCCTTAAAAGAACTAGAATACGAACCAGGAACGCACTTTAACTACTCCTCAGGAACTACAAATCTAATCTCAGGAGTTCTTAGAAGTCAGTTTAAAACACAACAAGAATATCTTGATTTCCCATACACTCAATTGATTGATAAAATAGGCATGAATTCCATGCTTTTTGAAACAGATATGGAAGGAAATTATGTTGGTTCCTCTTATGCATGGGCAACAGCAAGAGATTGGGCCAAATTAGGCTTGCTATACCTGCACAAAGGAAACTGGAATGGCACACAAATATTTAAAGAATCTTGGGCGGATTATACAGCTTTGCCTACAAAAGAATCTAAAAATGAATATGGCGCTCAATTTTGGACGAATACAGATGGTTATATGCCGGATGCACCCAAAGACATGTACTATGCTGATGGATATCATGGACAGCGTATTTTTATCATTCCTTCTAAAGATGTGGTTATTGTTAGGACTGGACTTACGCATACCAAAAGAACCGGATCTTATGACATCATGAATTCTTTGGTAAGAGACGTTCTGGGCTCTATTGAATAAAAAACAAAATTTTTCTTGCTACTCATAACACAAAGGTTCACTTAGTGAATAGCAATTACTCTATGATTTATTGAAAAACCAATCTACTTCATTACATTTGAAATAAAATGTAAGACTATGAAAACCACACTTTACCAAATAGATGCTTTTACTGAAAACAAATTTGGTGGAAACCCTGCTGCTGTTTGTATTTTAAACAATTGGATTGACGATTCTTTAATGCTATCCATAGCTGCTGAAAACAACTTGTCTGAAACTGCATTCGCGGTAAAAATTAATGATCTCTACGAAATCCGTTGGTTTACTCCAACGGTCGAAATTGATTTATGCGGACATGCAACTTTGGCTACCGCTTTTGTATTGTTTCATTATTTCGACATTCAAGGGAATCTAATTGCCTTCAATTCTCATAGAAGTGGCAACCTCAGCGTGCAAAAAATATCAAAAGGAGAGTTGGTATTGAACTTTCCTAAAAATGACATTTTCAAAGCTAAAACAAACAATACACTAAACAAAGCACTGGGTAACACTCCTCAAGAAACTTTCAAAACGAGTTTCGACTATCTGCTAGTCTATAACTCTCAAACAGAAATTGAGAATTTAACTCCAGACTTTTCAGGCTTAGCAAAAATTAACACCAGAGGAGTCATTGTGACAGCACCTGGTGATACGGTAGATTTTGTATCAAGATTTTTCGCACCAGCATCTGGCATTGACGAAGACCCTGTAACAGGATCAGCTCACTGTGCGTTAACACCATTCTGGAAAGAAAAACTTGACAAAGACATCCTGCAAGCGAAACAGGTTTCCAAAAGAGGTGGAGACCTAACCTGCAAGCTCGAAGGAGATCGAGTTCACATTGCAGGAAAATGTATTTTATATATGATCGGAGAAATTTATATATAAAAAAAGCCGACTTTTTTAAGTCGGCTTTTTTTATATTAAATCAATTGATTACAAATCGAATCCGATTTTTACATCTAATTTTTCTGCAATAATTGCATTGATTCTAGTTTTCAATTCTGGAATCTTTACATCTTTTAATGCATCATTTGAGAAGGCATACATCAATAAAGCTTTCGCTTCTTTTTTAGGAATACCACGTTGCTGCATGTAAAACAATGCGCTTTCATCCAATTGTCCAATGGTACAACCATGAGAACACTTTACATCATCTGCAAAAATCTCTAATTGAGGTTTAGAATTTATAGATGCTTTATCTCCAACAATTACATTATTATTTTGTTGATAAGCATTGATTTTTTGAGCTGCTTGCTCTACAATCACCTTACCGTTAAAAACTCCTGTAGAGCTCTCATCGTAAATTCCTTTATACATTTCATGAGATTCACAATTTGGAGCCTTATGCTCTACCAAAGTATGATTGTCTACATGTTGTTTTCCGTTCAAAATAGAAATACCATTCATATGA
>NZ_JAQWGB010000118.1 GCF_029238425.1 Flavicella sp. | reverse complement strand
TACGGAAGATGCGCTAGAGGTAAAGCCAGAAATAATAGCAACAGGTTGTCCGTTTTGTAATACAATGATGACAGATGGAGTAAAAAATAAAGAAAAAGAAGCTGAGATTGAAGTAAAGGATATCGCAGAATTGATTGCGATTGCTTTGGATTTATAAAAATATAAGAGAAATAAAAAAAAGGCTTTATCATAGATAAAGCCTTTTTTTTGTTACATGTTTTGTTTTTGGAGTTCTTCGTGTTGTTGACGATATAGTTTTAGTGTTTCTTGTACTGTTTTTTCAATATGAAACTTTTCATAAATTCTATCATAGGCATTTTCTCCCATTTGATTAAGTCGTTTTTCATCACTTAAAAGATCTTCAATTGCTTTCGCAATAGCTTTAGGATTTTTCTTAGGAACAATAATTCCAGAGTTTTTATCAATAAGTTCAGTACAGCCACCAGCATCAGTCATGATAATTGGTTTTTTACAACACATAGCCTCTGTGATTGCTCTACCAAACCCTTCACTATTTGAGGATTGTATATAAATATCGGAAGATTTTAGATACGAACCAATATTGGGTTTAGAACCGAGCAAATGAATGTTTTTTTTATATGGACTTTTATCGATTAATTTGGGGATGTTTTTGTTTCCACGCATATCCCCTAGGAGAATAAACTGAATATTTTTTTTGGAATTTATGAAGTATGTTGATTTAATATAGTATTCAATTCCTTTTACTTTTAGGTAATTTGCGGCTAGACAAACTATTTTGGAGTTTTTATGAATTCCAAGTTCCGAAAAATCGTAAGGAATAGAGTTTATAAACCACTTGGGGTCATATCCTTTATATATATGCACAGCTTTTTTCTTGTTATTCCCAAAGAGTTGATTTCTAGTATGTTGATAGACAGAACTACTATTGCAGATGATTTTGTCAACCCTAGGGTTTAAATAAGTTAAATAGGAACTAGGGTCATGCCAATGTAGGCTGGTAGACCCCATGTAAGTGATTAATTTAACGGATAGGTTTTTAGTAGCAATGATGCAATTCCTTAAGGCTTTCCCAACGAAGACATGAAGTATTTCAATCTTATATTCATGAATATATTTCTTTATATTGTTGATGTATTCATGGTCAATTTTATTATTGGGAAAATCATCAATACAAATAATATTATTTTCAGTGAACCTTAGTCGGATTTCATCAGAAAATCTCCCAACCACAAAAATATTTACACCTTGTTTTTTTAAGCCAATGAGAAGTTCAAATTGAGCGATTGTATAAGTTATGTTTCCAGTATAGTCGCCAGTAGATAAAATATTCATATAATTCAATTATTTAAAATATTTTTTGGCTTCATCCCAATAGATATCCATTTCTGCTAATGTCATATCAGAAATTTTTTTGTTGTTTTTTTTCGCTTCTTCTTCAAGAAACTGGAATCGTTTTGTGAACTTTTTATTTGTTCGTTCCAATGCGTTTTCTGGATTTACATTGATGAATCTTGCGTAATTGATCATTGAAAACAAAACATCACCAAATTCAGCTTCTATATTCTCTTGATTTCCTGCGACTACTTCTTCGTTTAATTCGTTTAATTCTTCCTGCACTTTGGCCCAAACTTGTTTTGGTTCTTCCCAATCGAATCCAACACCAGCAACTTTGTCTTGTATTCTGTTTGCTTTTACCAATGCAGGTAGCGATTTTGGAACTCCTTCTAAAACGGAAGTTTTTCCTTCTTTTAATTTTAATTTTTCCCAGTTTTGTTTTACTTCTTCTTCGTTTGCTACTTCAACGTCTCCGTAAATATGAGGATGTCTATGAATTAATTTTTCTACGATTGAATCCGAAATGCTGCCAAGGTCAAATGAATCTGTTTCTGAACCAATTTTCGCATAAAAGACAATATGTAATAATAAGTCACCGAGTTCTTTTTTGATTTCTTCTTTATCATCTTCCAAAATAGCGTCTGCTAATTCGTAAGTTTCTTCTATTGTTAGATGTCGTAATGTTTCAAATGTTTGCTTTTTGTCCCAAGGGCATTTCTCCCTTAGTTCGTCCATAACATCTAGTAGTTTGTTAAAAGATGCAAGTTGTTGTTCGCGTGAGTTCATTTGAATATTTTTTGTAAAAGTAGAAAATACTAAATTATCGTTGAGACTTTTGGACATAAAAAAACCTGATGTACAACATCAGGTTTAATTATGTATAATTATAGATTACGCTTCTTGAGTTTCTTCAGATTCTTTGATTGTTGAAAAGTCAAATGCTGCAGCAACTAATATATTGTACCACTGTAATACTTTTTTGATGTTTGAAGCATATACTCTTTCTTGATCAAATTCTGGTAAAATTTCTAGAAAGTAGTTTGTCAAAGTTTTGTTATCAGACTTATGGCTGATCGCTTCTTTTCCTTGTTCTTTTTCGTTAATAGTTAAGAAGATGTTTCT
>NZ_JAQWGB010000115.1 GCF_029238425.1 Flavicella sp. | reverse complement strand
CTTGCTAAAACGATGTAGCAAGTTGTAGTATGTTTTAAAATAATACAATCTTCCTAGCAGAAGAAATATGAATAAAATAATTAATTCTAAAGATTAAAAGAATGAAATACATTGTTTGCGAGAAACCAGGTGAGTTTATTTTGAAAGAAAAAGAAGCTCCAGTGAGAAAAGAAAATGAAGCTTTATTACAGATCAATAAAGTTGGAATTTGTGGTACGGATTTACATGCATACTCTGGAAATCAAGCATTCTTTACGTATCCTAGAATCCTAGGGCATGAATTAGCTTCAGAAGTTTTAGAGATTGGTGAGAATGCGAGAGGAATCAAAGCAGGTGATAAAGTTGTTGTTATGCCATATGTTAGCTGTGGAAAATGTATTGCTTGTAGAAATGGAAAAACAAACTGTTGTACAAATATTACTGTTTTAGGTGTTCATGGTGATGGAGGAATGCAAGAACAAATAGCTGTTCCTGCAGATATTCTTTTACCTGCCAACAATTTATCTAATGATCAAATGGCAATTGTAGAACCTTTGGCTATTGGAGCTCATGCTGTTAGAAGAGCTGCCATTACTCCAGGAGAAACTGTTGCTGTAGTAGGTTGTGGTCCTATTGGAATAGGAATTATGAAATTAGCACAAATTGCAGGAGCAAAAGTGGTTGCTATTGACATGAACGAACAACGTTTGGAATATGCTAAAGAAAAAATTGGTGTTGAATATACTGTAAAAGCTGGTGAAGGTGCTGCGGAAGCTATTGCCGAATTAACAAACGGTGATATGTGTACTGCTGTATTCGATGCATCAGGAAATAAATTTGCCTTAGAAGCTGGACCTAGTTATATGTCTCATGGTGGACGCTTTGTGTTGGTTGGATTGTCTAAAGGTGATTTAACTTACAATCACCCGGCTGTACACTCTAAAGAAATGACTTTAATGTGCAGTAGAAATGCAACAACTGAAGATTTTGAGCATGTGATCAATGTATTGGATCAATTCCCAACAGAATCGTTTATAACCCACAATGTTCCTTTTACAGAAATGATTGAAAACTTCGATAGCTGGTTGAAACCTGAAACTGGAGTAATCAAAGCAACAGTTGACTTTAACTTATAAAATATAACAGGATGTCTAAGAATTATGTTCAAATAGATCCAAAGGATAATATCATTGTAGCCATTACAAACCTTGACAAAGGAATGGCTACTACCATCCAAGGAAAAGAAGTTATCTTAAAAGAAAACATCAAACAAAAACACAAATACGCCTTGAATGATTTCGCCATTGGTGATGAAATATTCATGTATGGTGTATTGATTGGTAAAGCCATTGAGCCGATTCAAGCTGGATGTGCCATTACTATAGAAAATGTAAAGCATGCTTCTGCCGAATTCAACAATTCAAAAGAAAAATTTACATGGACAGCACCCGATGCTTCCAAATTTGAAGGAAGAACTTTTAACGGATACCATAGAGAAGATGGTAAAGTTGGAACTGGAAACTACTGGTTGGTTATTCCTTTAACTTTCTGTGAAAATAGAAATATTGATGTTCTGGAAGGTGCTCTTTCTGAAAAATTAGGATACGAGACTAAAAAAGATTTTGCTGTTGATACAGATGCATTGATCAATCAATACAAAGCTGGCGCTTCTTCAGAGGAAATTTACAGTACTCCGATCATTACTACAAAAGAAGAAATGACTAAAAACAGAGTATTCCCTAATGTAGATGGAATTAAGTTTTTAAAACACGACGGAGGTTGTGGTGGAATTCGTCAAGATTCTGAAACATTATGTAAACTTTTAGCGGGATACATCGCAAATCCTAACGTGGCCGGAGCAACCGTATTTAGTTTAGGTTGTCAGAATGCACAAATTGAAATGCTTCAAAATGCCATTGACGCTATTACACCAAACAATACAAAACCAGTTCATTATCTAGAACAACAACAAAGTTCTAGTGAAAGAAGCTTGATTGAAGAAGCCGTAAAGCACACTTTTGTTGGTTTAACAGAAGCTAATAAAATTGAAAGAAAACCAGCCCCAGTTAGTAAAATTGTACTTGGACTTGAATGTGGTGGTTCGGACGGATTTTCTGGAATTTCTGCAAACCCTGCTTTAGGATATGCTTCAGATTTATTAGTTGCCCTAGGAGGTAGCCCAGTATTATCTGAATTTCCTGAATTAAATGGTGTGGAACAAGAAATTATTACGCGTTGTAATACGGAAAAGGATTCTAAAAAATTCTATGATTTAATGAGAGCTTATTCTGCTGCTGCTGTAGCCGTTGGATCTGGTTTTGAAAACAACCCATCTCCAGGAAACATCAAAGACGGTTTGATTACTGATGCGATGAAATCAGCTGGTGCTGCTAAAAAAGGAGGTACCTCCCCTGTTGTTGAAGTTTTAGATTATACAGAACAAATAACAAAACCTGGATTGAATCTATTATGTACGCCTGGTAATGATGTTGAGTCTACTACAGGATTGGTTGGATCTGGATGTAATGTAGTAGTTTTTACTACAGGATTAGGAACTCCTACTGGAAACCCAGTAGCACCTGTCTTAAAAATATCGAGTAATACAAAACTGTATGAAAGAATGAATGACATCATCGATATAAATACAGGTACTGTTATAACCGGTGAAGATACGATTGAATCTATGGGAGAAAAGATTTTGGACCATGTAATTAGAGTCGCAAGTGGAGAAACTCCTTCAAAGGCAGTTTTACATGGACATAATGATTTCATTCCTTGGAAACGTGGAGTTTCACTTTAATAAACGAATTAACAAACACTTTTAATTTTAAAAGTTAAAAATAGAATACTATGAATTCTTTAAACAGAACAAACGCTTCAGTAAAAACATATACTGAAAGAATAATCCAATTTGGAGAAGGGAACTTCCTAAGAGCCTTTGCAAACTGGATGATTCATGAAATGAACAAAAAAGCTGATTTTGATGCAGGTGTTGTAGCAGTTCAGCCAATTGACCAAGGTTTGATTAAAATGTTAAACGATCAAGATGGATTGTACACTTTATACTTAAACGGTATCAAGAATGGAGAAGCTATCTCTGAGCACGAAATTATCGATTGTATCCAAAGAGGAATCAACCCATACGAAAATCATGCAGACTATTTAGCAACGGCTACAAACCCTGATTTACGATTTGTAATTTCTAATACTACAGAAGCAGGTATTTCTTACAATGCTGATGATAAATTAGAGGATGCACCACAATCTAGTTATCCAGGAAAACTAACGGCTTTATTATATAAAAGATTTCAAACTTTTGGTGGAGCTTCTGATAAGGGACTGATCTTAATTCCTTGTGAATTGATTGATAAAAATGGTGACAATTTAAAACGAATTATTTTACAATACGCTGCTGATTGGAATTTAGGAGACGAGTTTGTTGAGTGGATCAATGAAGACAATATTTTCTGTAATACTTTAGTGGACAGAATTGTACCTGGTTACCCTAGAGACAAAATGGATGCAATTACGGAAGAATTAGGTTACAAAGATAATTTGGTTGTTGAAGGGGAGCAATTTCATTTATGGGTAATTGAAGGACCGGCATCTGTTAAAGATGAAATCCCTGCTGAAGCTTGTGGATTGAATATTGTTTTTACTGACAATATGGAGCCTTATAGAACACGTAAAGTAAGAATCTTAAATGGAGCGCATACAACATTAGTTCCAGTCGGATATTTATATGGAATCGACAAAGTACGTGAATCGTTAGAAGACGAAGTTGTTGGGAACTATCTAAAAAATACAATTTTTAATGAAATCTGTCCTACTCTAGATTTATCTCAAGAAGAATTGAATCAATTCTCTAACGATGTTTTAGACAGATTTAGAAATCCATATTTAGAGCATGCGCTTATCAGCATCTCTTTGAACTCTACTTCTAAATTTAAAACAAGAGT
>NZ_JAQWGB010000104.1 GCF_029238425.1 Flavicella sp. | reverse complement strand
ATTATTTATATTGATGATTTGTTAGATAATAAATTGCATACTAGAAAAGATTTAGAAGCAATGTTGTCTGTGCCTATTTTAGGAGATATTCCTTTGAAAGAAACCAAAGAGAATATAGTAATTACTAAAGATGGGAGATCTAGTACAGCAGAGGCTTTTCGTTTGTTAAGAACGAATTTAGATTTTATGTTAACAGCGACTAACAAGAAAAAAGGAAAAACTATTTTCTTAACTTCTACAGTAAGTGGAGAGGGGAAATCTTTTGTCTCTATTAATTTGGCTTGTACCTTAGCCTTATCAGGTAAGAAGGTAGCTCTGTTGGGAATGGATTTAAGAGCACCAAAAATTACTGAATATATATCTGTTTACAACGGAAAAGGAATTACAAATTATATAATGGATGAATCCTTAGAGTTGGATGATTTGAAAATTAATCTGCCAAAACATCAAGGTTTGGATATTTTTCCATCTGGTATTATTCCTCCTAATCCTGCTGAGTTATTGATGCACCCACGTGTAGATGAGTTGTTTGCTAAGGTACAAGAGGAATATGATTATATAGTGGTGGATACGGCTCCTGTGAATTTGGTAACCGATACCTTAATGATCAGTGATCGCGCAGATTTATTTATGTACGTAACACGTGCCAATTATCTAGACAAACGTTTGCTGGCGGTTCCTCAGAATTTGTATAATGAAAAACGTTTGCCTAATATGGCCATGTTGATCAATGGTACGGATTACAAAAAAGGTTATGGCTATGGAAATTATGGGGCCTATGGTTATGGACATATAGAAAAAGGTCCTTGGTGGAAAGAATTATTTAAAAGAAAAGCAAATGCATAATTATAAAAGCTGAATCAAATTGATTCAGCTTTTTTTTTGAGGGTTTGATACCCTCAGTGGATGTTTTAGGGTAGATAGCGGGAGGCTGAGCTCTTCTCCGGGCGTAATTTTGATAGTTGTTTTGGTTCCGTCATTGCGAGAGAAGTATGAGCGAAGCAATCTCATAAGATTATGTCAAGGTCAAAGTCAAAGTCAAGGTGAACAGCCAATTGTCACTTCGAGTGAAATTATGAATGAAATGAATAATTTAGTATCGAGAAGTTTTTGTTTTATATCTGCATAGTTCTCGATACACTTTTTCTTTGTCGAGGTGCGGTCACTGAGCCTGTCGAAGTGCGGTTACTTACAAAGACAGAGCCAAGAGGTTAAGATGGTCGAAGACGAAGACGAAAACCAAGATCAAGACTAAGACAAAGTTCCATTCCAGCATTTCATTCATTGTCTTATCCTTTCCTGTCCTAAGAAAATCTTCGTAGGAAACTTAACCATATAAAACGTTTTGGAACCGCATGAGTCGGTTTTAGTGCATAACAGTTCATTGGACTGTTTTTCATTAGTATGGTCATAGATCTTGCAGTCGAGTATCATTTCAATGAAAAAGGCGTAAACCAAAAAGCTGTTTGAGAACGCAGTTCGAGTTCTTTTTGGTTAGTCTTTAAATTGTAAAATGATCGATGAAAGATCAAGACTTGATTTTTTTGAGGAGCTTGTGCTGAGCCTGTCGAAGTATGTCAAGACAAAATGAAAAGAAACAACGTGCTGTTTTAGTAGTACTTCATTCGTAGTTTTGTATTATGGTTAATATGCTAATTTTAATCTTTTTTACATCACCCAAAAAAGATAGAAAAAAGCAAAGTCAAAGTCATCGTCACGATGAACAACGAATTGTCACTTCGAGTGAAATTATGAATGCAATGAATAATTTAGTATCGAGAAGTTTTTGGTTAGTATCTACAGAGTTCTTGATACACTTCTCCTTCGTCGAAGCACGGTCACTGAGGCCCTCAAAGTGCGGTCACTGACAGAGCATTTAGATTTAGGCGGTCACTGAGCCTGTCGAAGTGCTTATTTCTAAAAACAAAAACATCAAATCCAAAAAACCAAACTTTCTGTAAATCACAAACTTTATTCAGTCAACTTTGATTAAATTTGCAACTTGAATTATTTGGTCAATAGGAGTTTTATATTGATCGATGACTGATACCATATCTGATGAAAAAAATCTTAGCATTACTCTTTAGTACTCGATTGATGGCAGTCCTGTTTCTTGTCTATGCAGCAACAATGGGAATTGCAACTTTTATAGAAAATGATTACGGAACTCCAACAGCAAAAGCTTTGGTGTATAATGCTTGGTGGTTTGAGTTGATCATGCTATTGTTTGCGATTAATTTCTTCGGTAATATTTTCAGATATCGATTGTATAAAAAGGAAAAATGGTCAGTCTTATTGTTTCATTTATCCTTTTTCTTGATTTTGGTAGGTGCCGGAGTCACTAGGTATATCAGTTATGAAGGAATTATGCCCATCAAAGAAGGGGAGACTTCGAATGTGTTTTTTTCTGATAAGACCTATTTGAAAGTAACCTTGGATGATAATAAAGATCAGCGAGTGCTGTTTGATCCGATATTATTATCTTCATGGGGAAAAAATAATTACGGTTTTCAAACTGATTTTAGAGGGCAGGAGGTGTCTTTTGAATTGCAAGAATATATTCCCAATGCGGCCACCAGTTTTGTTGAAAGCGACAATGGGGATTTGTATATCCATTTTGTAGAATCAAGCAGTGGAAGTAGACATGATCATTATATCAAAAAAGGAGATATAGAAAATATTCACGGTGTCTTAGTTGGATTCGCGCATAAAGAGAATGCTCTTGTCAACTTTGAATATGAGAATGACGAATTGAAAATGGAATCTATGTTTGAAGGGACTTTTCTTCGCATGGCAGATCAACTTCGAGGAAAGATCGAAAAAGATACCTTATCAGAATTCAAATATCTGACTTTACACAATATCGCAGGAATGAGTTTTGTAGTTCCAAAACCGCCATTGACAGGTGCGATGCAATTGGCAACAGGAAATAAAGATGAGTTTCCTGAAAATGTGATGAAATTATTGGTTACAAGTAAAAATGAATCCAAAGTAATTGAAGTAAGTGGCGGACAGTATACAACCAATGCCCCAGTTCAGTTTCAGATGGCTGGTTTGAATTTTAGAGTGGCTTATGGAGCCAAAGAAATCACATTACCTTTTCAAATAAAATTAAGAGACTTTCAATTGGATAAATACCCTGGGTCTGAGAGTGCCATGTCTTATGCCAGTGAGATTACGGTTATTGATCCTTCTGAGACTTTTGATTTTAGAGTGTTTATGAATAATATTTTAGATTATAAAGGCTATAAATTTTTCCAATCTAGTTATAATATCACACCACAATACGAAGAAACTCGTTTGTCGGTAAACCATGATTATTGGGGAACGATGATTACCTATGCAGGTTACTTTTTATTATATGCAGGTTTGATGTTGATTATGTTTGTGAAAAATACACGTTTTTCTTATTTACGTCATAAATTGGAAAAGATAAAAGCAAAAAAGGCCTTGTTGTCTTTAGCGGTTATTTCAATTTTGTCATTTCAAGTAGGAGCACAAGAGCATACTGCAGATGATGGACATGATCATAGCGGTCATAACCATGCGCAGGAGCACAAAGCAAACGATGAGGAGAATGTTATAAGACACAATCAGGCACAAGAAACACATGGTAAAAATCCAGAAGAAGACCATACAGGACATAATCATGCGAATGCAGATCAAGAACATAGCAATCATATCAATGAAATTACAGCGGTTCAAATAGATTCTATATTAAATGCAAACGTAGTATCTGTAAAGCATGCTGAAGATTTTAGTGCTTTGGTCATTCAAGATGCAGGTGGACGAATGAAGCCAGTACATACTTTTGCTTCTCAATTGTTGAGAAAAGTTAGTAAAAGTGATACCTACAATGGTCTAGATGCGAATCAGGTATTTTTATCGATTGTAGAAAATCCAAGATTGTGGTTCCAGGTGCCAGTGATTTACCTAGAAAGAGGAAATGATAAATTGCGTACGGTTTTAGGAATACAAGATGTGAAGCAGAAATACGCCCGTTTGATTGACTTTATTGATGATGAGGGTAGGTATAAAATCAAAGGAGACGTAGAAGTTGCACAGAAGAATAATATCAAAAGTAAATACCAGAAAGATGTGATCAATGTGGACAAGCGTGTTGGTTTGTTGTATTCTGCGATAGGAGGAGGGATCTTGAGAATATTTCCAATTCCGGAAGATGAAAATAATTCTTGGGTATCACAACCTGAATTGTACAATGCACCTTTTAGAGGAATTGATTCTGTTTTTGTAAAGCAAATTTTACCGGTATATATCCAAACCCTACATGAAGCTAAAATTGCGGATGATTATGAAGAGGCAGATAAAATTTTAGAAGGGGTTAAAAACTTTCAGAAAAAATATGGAGCAGCAGTATATCCCTCTGATGATAAAATCAAATTTGAAATTGCTTATAACAAATACGATGTCTTTAAAAAGCTTTTCAAATATTACATGTACGCTGGTCTGTTGTTGTTTATTTTGGTAATCATTCAGATATTTAAAACGAGCAAGGTGTTAGAAGTCTTGTTAAAGATTTCGGTTGCCATAGTAATCTTGTTTTTTGCCATGCATACTGCTGGATTGGCGGCAAGATGGTTTGTAAGTGGACATGCTCCATGGAGTAACGCTTATGAATCTATGATCTATGTGGGTTGGGCAACCATGCTTTTCGGATTGTTGTTTGGTAAAGATTCTACCTTGACCATTGCTGCAACGGCATTTTTGACTTCTATGATTTTGATGATCGCACATTGGAACTGGATGGATCCGGAAATTGCAAACTTAGTTCCGGTGTTGAATTCTTACTGGTTGATGATTCATGTAGCGATTATTGTAGCGAGTTACGGTCCTTTTGCCTTGGCAATGATCCTAGGTCTCTTAGCTTTGGTTTTAATGATTGTAACCAACAAGAACAACAAGAAAAAATTAGACAATACCATTAATGAATTGACGGTGATCAATGAAATGTCCATTACCGTAGGTTTGGTTATGTTAACCATAGGAAACTTCCTTGGAGGTATGTGGGCCAACGAAAGTTGGGGGCGTTACTGGGGATGGGATCCAAAGGAAACTTGGGCTTTGATAAGTATTATGATTTACGCTTTTGTATTGCACTGTCGTTTGGTGCCTGGTTTGAGAGGTAGGTTTACCTATAATATTTTATCGGTGTATGCTTTTGCTTCTATTATGATGACTTACTTTGGAGTGAATTTTTACTTGTCAGGATTACATTCTTACGCCAGTGGAGACAAAATTGTAACACCAAGTTTTGTGTATTATTCTATTTTGATAGTTGCAGTACTAGGAATCTTAGCCTATGTAAAGCATCTTAAATATTACAAAAAAGGGAAATAAGGAATTGGAATGAAATATGTAAAAAGTGGTTTCATTCTTTTGAAAAATATGTAAATTCGCAACTTCATTTAGCTTTCTAAATGAGTTAGTTTAAAAATAAATTAGTAGAAAATGTTTAATAAGTATATCAAAATAGTAATAGCAGTATTAATTTCAGTTTGGGCTGGGTTTCAATTTGCAGATGAAAATATTGGAAATGGAATCATGATTCTTTTGTTAGCAGGGGTGTTTGTGTTTTTCTTTTTCAAAAATGAATTTTTGTTGTTGGCCTTCTTACAAATTAGAAAGCAAAATATGGCTGGAGCCGAAAAGTGGTTGGCCTTTATAAAGAATCCTGAATCTGCTTTAAGAAAACCTCAAGAAGCTTATTATTATTTTTTACAAGGTTTGATGGTAACTCAAACAAGCATGACCAAAGCTGAGAAAATGTTTAAAAAAGCATTGAAACTTGGTTTGTCTATGGATCATGATGTTGCAATGGCAAAATTAAATTTAGCAGGTGTTGCCATGCATAAAAGAAGAAAAAGAGAAGCAACTACTTTGTTGAATGAAGCTAAGAA
>NZ_JAQWGB010000044.1 GCF_029238425.1 Flavicella sp. | reverse complement strand
CCAGCATAAACGGAGCCTGATTTGATATGAGTTCCTTTTGCTACCACAGCACCAGCGGCAATAATACTATTACTTTCAACAATACAATCATCCATCACAATAGCCCCCATCCCTACCAAAACATCATCATGAATAGTACATCCATGCACGATAGCATTATGTCCCACAGAAACATTGTTCCCGATAGTGGTTGGTGATTTTTCAAAAGTTGCATGTATCACTGCCCCATCTTGAATATTTACTTTATTACCCATTTTTATAAAATGCACATCACCTCTTACCACAGCATTGTACCAAATACTGCATTGATCTCCCATAGAAACCTCTCCAAGAATCACACAATTTTCAGCTAAAAAACAATCTTCACCAAAGGAAGGTTTACATCCTCTTACCTCTTTAATTATCATAAAATTCAATTTATTCTATTATCAAAAAAACTCAAACCAAAGATACAGAACTTATATCTCAAAAACCGAATAAACCCTATGAGATACTTAACATTATACTACCAATTTAAGTGAGTCAAGAGATTATTATTTATTTAATTTTTCATAAATTGACCGTTAAAATATTTTTACCGAATGCACTACATCTTTAGACTAATATTAATTCTTACTCCTTTTCTTTTAACCGCTCAATCACAGCAAATTACCAATGAGAAAATTTGGTCTGGAGAATTTAGGCAAAACTACCTAGAATCCTACAGTCCGATGAAAGGAGACTTCTATAGCCTCTTAAATTACGACAGAGCTGCGCGTTCTACAAGTATTGATGTTTATAGTTATGCTTCTCTAGAAAAAATTAAAACTTTAGTTTCTAGCAAAGACCTTAGCGATATTGCCTATTTTGATGCCTATACCTTCAATGCTTCAGAAACGCATGTATTATTGGCTACAAACACAGAGTCTATCTATAGACACTCATCAAAATCAATTTTCTATGTTTATGAAATAGCTTCAAAAAAAATTAGCAAAATTTCTGATTCCCCTATTCAAGAACCTACTTTTTCTAAGGACAGTAAAAAAATTGCCTTCGTTCAAGACAATAATATTTATGTAAAAACACTGGCAAACAACAAAACGGACCAAGTAACTTTTGATGGCGCAAAAAACCAAATCATCAACGGAATTACAGATTGGGTTTATGAAGAGGAATTTGCATTTGTCAAAGCCTATGAATGGAGTTCTGACAGTAACAAAATTGCCTATTTAAAATTTAATGAAACCGAGGTTCCTACTTTTTCTATGGATATTTTTGGCAATGCACTGTACCCAACTCCTTTTACTTTCAAATACCCAAAAGCTGGAGAAAAAAATTCTAAAGTAACTCTTCATGTTGCCGACTTACTTTCAAATGCTTCCAAAGAAATCGTATTAGATTCTTATGAATATATCCCTTTATTAAAATGGACCAACAATAGCGATAATGTTGCTGTGGTTACCTTAAACAGGCATCAGAATAAATTAAAATTATATACTGTAAATGGCAACAATAGTACTAAAAAATTGATACTTGAAGAAAATGATTCTTGCTATGTAGAGGTCGACAAAATTGCTGATATCCATTTTTTAAAAAATAACAGTTTCATCATGCAAAGTGAAAAAACCGGATACAATCATTTGTTTCACTACAACGCAAGTGGTAAACTAATCAAACAAATCACTAAAGGAAAATGGGATGTGACCAAATTTTATGGAGTCGATGCAAAAGAAAGAAAACTCTTTTATCAATCTGTGGAAGATGGAAGTATTGAACGAACAATTTATGCCATCAACCTAAATGGAAAAAGCAAAAAATTGATCAGTAAAAAATCAGGTACTTCTGATGCCGACTTTAGCAGTACAAAAAAATATGCCATTATCAATCACTCTGATGCAAGTACTCCGCTCAGTTACTCTTTGTTTAATGGAAAAAAAATAGTCAAAGAAATTGCAAATAACAAGCAACTCAAAGAAAAGCTAGAACCATTTAACACCTCGACAAAAGAATTTTCAGAGATTACAACAGACAATGGAACTTTTAACATGTGGATGCTCAAACCAAAAGATTTTTCTTCAGAGAAAAGTTACCCACTGGTAATGGTTCAATATTCTGGTCCAGGTTCACAAAGTGTTTCTAACTCATGGAATAGTTACAATGATTATTGGTACCACCTGTTGACACAAAAAGGATTTATTGTTGCTTGTGTTGATGGAAGAGGAACTGGTTATAAAGGAGCTGCTTTTAAAAAAGTGACCTATAAAGAATTGGGTAAATATGAAACCATCGATCAAATTGAAGCTGCTAAAAAACTAGGAGCCTTGCCATATATCAACGAAAACGCTATTGCTATTTGGGGATGGAGCTATGGTGGTTTTATGGCCAGTAATTGTATTCTTAAAGGCGCTGATGTTTTCAATACAGCCATCGCTGTTGCACCCGTTACTTCCTGGAGGTTTTACGATTCTATATACACAGAAAGATACATGCAAACACCTGAAGAAAACCCGGAAGGATATGATATGAATTCTCCCTTGTTTCATGCAGATAAATTGAAAGGAAATTATTTAATTATTCATGGTTCAGGCGATGACAATGTACATGTACAAAACACGTATCAAATGACAAATGCCTTGATTCAGGCAAATAAAAATTTTGAACAAGCCATCTACCCAGATAGAACTCATGGTATTTATAGAGGTCAAAATACAAGACTGCATTTATTCAATAAAATGACAACTTACCTAGAACAACATTTAAAAAATTAAAATCTACCCCTTATGTCAAATAACAATACTGATCAATTTTTCAAAGACAATGTGCTAGGGCATCCTGCCGGACTTTTTGTTTTGTTTTTCACAGAAATGTGGGAACGATTCTCTTATTATGGAATGCGTGCTTTATTGGTTTTATTTCTAACTTCAGCCTTATTAGATGGAGGTTGGGCCTGGTCTAGAGAAGAAGCTTTAGGCTTGTATGGAACATACACCATGTTAGTTTATTTTACTCCAGTAATTGGTGGTTATTTGGCTGATAAATTTTTAGGGTATCGATGGGCAGTTGCTTTAGGTGCTTTGATTATGACTGCGGGACATGCCGCCATGACTTTTGACACCCCTACCAGTTTGTATATTGGAATTGCCTGTTTGATTGCTGGTAATGGACTTTTTAAGCCAAACATGACTTCTATTATTTCTGAAATGTATGATGATAGACCCGAGAAAAAAGATGGCGCTTATACCATTTATTATATGGGAGTAAATGCAGGAGCATTTTTAGGAATTTTATTATGTGGATATATTGGAGAAACCTATGGTTTTCATTGGGGTTTTGGTTTGGCTGGAATTTTTATGTTTTTAGGAATGTTACAATTTTGGTTTGCACAAAACATTTTTGGTAATATTGGGCTTTCTAAAAAACAACAAGACAGAATTCCAACGGAAGAAATTAATGAAAAAGCCCCCACTGTAAGTGATGCTGTTCAGAGAGATCGTTATATTGTTGTAGGAATATTGGCATTTTTTACAGTTTTCTTTTGGGCCGCTTTTGAACAAGCAGGTGGTTCTATGACTATTTTTGCAAAAGACTACACCAATAGAGTTCTAGACGGAACTGCAGCCACTGTTTTTAGAATTACAAACACATTAATCACGGTAGTGCCATTAGCGATCATAACTTATGTTTTGTTCCTTTTGTTTAGGATGACTTTTAAAAAATATGCTGTTTCAAATTTATTTCTAGGAGCTAGTTTTGTTATCATCTGGGGAATAGTTATATGGATGTTAAAAAACCAATTCAACGATAGTTCTACTGAAATCCCTGCATCTTGGTTTGGAATTTTAAACTCTTTCTATATTATTGCTTTTGCTCCCCTATTTTCAAAAATATGGGAAAGCAAATTCAATCCACCTGCTAGTGTTAAGTTTGGAATTGGGTTGATTTTATTAGGACTTGGTTTTGGATTTTTAGCCTATGGTTCTACTGGAATCCCATCTGGCGCACAAACAGCTTCTGTGAGTGTTATCTGGTTAATATTAGCTTATTTGTTACATACTTTAGGAGAATTGACTTTATCACCAGTTGGACTGTCTTATTTATCAAAATTAGTACCCGCTAGTAAAATTGGATTGATGTTTGGACTTTGGTATGTTGCCATTGGAATGGGAAACAAAGTAGCTGGTTCTATGGGAGGAATGATTGATAAAATCACCGCCGAATACTCCTTGACAACTTTTTTCTTAATTTTCACTTTAGTTCCAGTGGGAGCCGGATTTATTGTAATTTTATTGACGAGAAAAATAAAATCATTGATGCACGGGGTTCACTAACCCAAATAAAATCAAGCTATGAAAAAATATATTTTTATCATTTTTCTTTTTTGCCTGTCAACACAAGCTCAAGAAATTGAATGGATCAGTTTTGAAAAAGCCATTGAATTGAATAAAAAGAATCCAAAAACTATATTGATTGATGTCTATACTGACTGGTGTGGTTATTGTAAAAAAATGGATCATATCACTTACGAAAACCCAGTCATAGCAACAATTATAAACGACAATTATTACGCCGTTAAATTAGATGCAGAGCAAACCACTCCTATCCTTTACAAAGGCAAGGAGTATAAATTTATCAAACAAGGCAAAAAAGGATACAACGAATTGGCTGCAAGTATACTTCATGGAGAAATGAGCTACCCCTCTACTGTTTTTATGGATCAAGACGAACGTTTGATTCAAAAACTGCCGGGATATTTAGATCCGAAAGAAATGGAGCCTATTTTATTATATTTTGCTCAACAAAATTTTTTGACGGTCTCTTGGGAAACTTTTAAAGAAGAGTTTGTCAGTAATCTATAAGTACTTTTCTAAAATAGCAGCCCTTTTAATCTTTCCTGTTTCCGTCATGATAAATTTATCTACAAAATAAATTTCCTTTGGAAACTGATAAGTATCCAATTCAGCACCTAAAAGAAATTCTTTAATATCAGAATTCTTTATTTTTTTTTCGTTTTTTTCTTCTATCACTAGAACTACTTTTTCACCTAAAATAGAGTCTGGAATACCTGAAACAAAAAAATTGCTTTCTATCACCTTAGAGATTTTATTTTCTATCTGTTCTGGTATCAATTTAATTCCTCCACTATTAATAACGGAATCATAGCGCCCCAACCATTCGAAAGAAGTTTCAGAAACCAAACGAACCAAATCATTAGTAACCACTTTATCATCAGAAATCTTGGGAGCATCAATAATCAAACAACCTCTTTTATCTAAGGACAATGTTACGGAAGGCAAGGCATGATATAATTCCCCCTCCTCTTCATGTACCTTATTTATTTTTTTTATCGCAATATGGGTAACTGTTTCCGTCATTCCATATGTCGCATAAATTTCTGTTTTAATATTCTGTATTTTTATTGCTAATTCTTTTGAAACAACTCCACCTCCTACAATCAAGGTTTTCACCCTATCCAATTCCTCAAGAGAATTTGATAACTGCAACGGAACCATAGCCGCAAAGTCAAAATTAACTTTAGTATTTTTTAATGGAGTTGAAGAAACAGGAACAACGGTTAATTCCCAGCCCAACAAAAGAGCTCTAACCCACATCATTTTCCCTGCAATAAAGTCTGATGACATACAAAGCAATGCTTTTGTACCAGGAACTAATTCAAAATAAGTCCCGGTTGCAGATGCAGAATTCAGCATTTGCTCTTTCTTAATTTTTATTACTTTAGGAACACCCGTAGAACCTGAGGTTTTTACTACAACGTATTCTTTCTGATCAAACCATTCCTCTAAAAAAGAAACTCCTTCAATCTCCTTTTCTTTTAAAAACGAAATTAATTTTTTAGGAGCTTGAAGCTTCTCTCCATTTATCTTAAAACTAGGATGTATATTAAAATGAGTCATATTCTTTTTCTAACAATGGCACTTCTATTTCTCCAGTAAGTCTCTGTTTCCAATCTGTCCAACCGTATCTCTTAGCGTACACAAAAATCATGACTGGAAATAATACCATAGAAGGTACAATTGCGGTAATTAGATTAGGCTCTGCAATATCCTTAAAAATAGAATATGTCTGAAATACTTGCCAATCGGCTGTTACCAATAAAGCAGAAATTAAATTATTCGCCGCATGAAACCCTAAACTTAATTCCATACCATCATCCATTAAAGTAATGATTCCTAGAAAAAAACCAGTTCCTATATAATACACCATAAGTCCATAACCCAATTTTGCAACCTCAGGATTAGAGATATGCAACACCCCAAACACTACAGAAGTAAACAACAAGGGAAACCATCTGTTTCTTGACAATACTCCCATTGTCTGCATCAAATACCCCCTAAAAACATATTCCTCAAAACTAGTTTGAAAAGGAATTAATAATCCCCCAATGACTAGTAAAATTAAAAAAGGTTTCCATTGAAAATTGAGAACCAAAGATTCCGGAGCAACAAGCAATTGAATCAGCACAAAACTCACAATTATAGCCATCCAAACCAAAAAAGAAAAACGAACTCTTTTCCAATCTATTTTTTCTCTTCCAGTTGTAAGATGCACTAAGCTTTGCTTATGAATATATTTGACCGACACTAACAAAGCAATAAGACCTCCTACAAAAGGTAAAATCATATACACCAATCCAACATTAGAATCAAAGAGAGACATCACATAAGAAACGTCATCCAAACGACTTGCATCCGCCTCTCCCAAAGCAGTTTTGACTCCAATAGCCATGGAGTGTGGAATTGAAAATAAAAATACACCCATAATAACCACCACAATGGTCGCTATATATTTCCACCAGTCAGTTTGTCCTAAAAACCCTTTTTGTAAAAAATCCATTCTAAAAATTTAGTTCACCCCATTTTTTGGATGAATTATACCATAATTTCCCATCTTCAACATGCAAAGGAGAATCTATATTATTTGTAAACAAAGCTCCAGTTCCTAATCCTTGCGGCATAGTGGTCTGCAATTTACTTGTATATTGTGCAATTGCATTTAATCCAATATTACTTTCCAAAGCAGATGTTATCCACCACTCAATATTATTTTTTTCCACTACAGAAATCCAATCGTCGCTCCCTTGGATCCCTCCAACCAAACTTGGTTTTAAAATAATGTACTGAGGTTGTATCTCATCTATCAAAGCTATTTTATCTTCTCTAGAAAAAACGCCTATCAACTCTTCATCTAAAGCGATTGGAAGTGGAGTTTTCAAACAAAGTTTTGCCATTTCAGAAATTTGACCTTGCTTGATGGGTTGCTCAATGGAATGCAAATCAAACTTTGCAAGACGTTCTAATTTAGACAAAGCTTCTTCTGGAGAAAAAGCTCCATTGGCATCTACTCTAAGTTCTATTTCGTTAGCAGAAAACCGCTCTCTTATAGAAGCCAATAGTTCACATTCTTTATCAAAGTTTATCGCTCCAATTTTTAACTTTATAGTTCCAAATCCTGCTTTCAACTTTTCTTCGATTTGCCTCTGCATAAAACCTGGATCTCCCATCCATATCAATCCATTTATTGATATTGGTTTGTTGACGGAAACAAAATCCGTATCAAATATTTGAAACTTATCTTTAGATGCAAAAGACAAAAATGCTTGTTCTACACCAAATTGAATCGAAGGGTACTGATAAAGTTCATTTAGCAAAGCTTCTTTTCCTAAAGAAATATGATTACAAACCCATTGTAACTTCTCTTCATAATCTGGCTTATCATCAATACTCAACCCTCTAAACAAACCACATTCTCCTATTCCTTCTTTCCCCTGTTCTTCTAGGAGAATAAAAAAAGTTTCTTTGGTTTTCAGAACTCCTCTAGAGGTTCCACTTGCTTGCTTAAAATTTAAAATATATCTCTTGTAGGTAGCTTTCAACATAAATTCTAATTACAATTGAATTTGCTCTCCTATTTTCAAAAGCATCAAATCTTTATCCTTGTCATAAAACTTTTTAATCGCAGCTTCATGGTCAATTTCAATGTAACCGAAAGTATCAAAATGACAACCGATAATTTTTGAACATTCTATAAAATCACTCGCTATAATGGCATCATCAACCCCCATGGTAAAATTATCTCCAACCGGTAAAATAGCCACATCTAATTTTGCTTTCAAAGGAATCAATTTCATATCCATTGTCAAGGCAGTATCCCCAGCAATATAAATTACTTTATGCTCTCCCTCTATTAAAAAACCACCTGGGTTTCCACCATAAGATCCATCAGGAAACGAACTTGAATGAACTGCATTGGTATAAGTTACTTTTCCGAAATCAAACTCCCATGTTCCGCCGTGATTCATTGGATGACCTGAGACTCCTAATTTCTCGAAATAACTAACAATTTCAAAATTTGAAACAACCACAGCATCCGAAAGTTTTGCTATTTTTTCAACATCTGCAATATGATCTTCATGGGCATGTGTTACCAAAATATAATCTGCATTTAATGCTGATATATTGATATCTTCAGCCAATGGATTCGGGGTAATAAATGGATCCACAATAATTTTTGTTTCCTCAATTTCTATTAAAAAACTAGCATGTCCTAAAAAAGTAATTTTCATATCATTCTTTTATAATTATAGTAAAGTAAAGATACCTTTTTATTTAAATACAACTTAATTAAAAGTCCGTATCTTGGGAGGAGTAATCAACAAATTTTAAAAATTATGAAAAAAATTATTTTAGCGCTTTTTACCATTTCGCTAACCTCGCTTACTGCTCAAGTAAAAACACCACAACCTAGTCCACTTGGAACAAATTCTCAAAAAGTTGGGATGACTACCGTTAGCGTAGAATACTCTAGACCCAGTGTCAAAGGGAGAACTATTTTTGGTGATTTAGTACCTTATGGAAAAATATGGAGAACTGGAGCCAATGCAAACACCAAAATAACCATTGACACGGAAATCACCGTGGATGGACAAGAATTAAAGGCAGGTACTTATGCTTTATATACAAAACCAAATAAAGATTCATGGGAAATATTTTTTTATAGCGATTCTGAAAACTGGGGAAACCCTCAAAAATGGGAGGATGCAAAAGTTGCTGCTAAAACATCTGTAAAATCATACCCGGTACCTTTTAACGTGGAAACAATGGCTATTGGCTTTAATGAGATCAAAGGAAACAGCGCTCATTTAGAATTGATTTGGGAAAAAACCTATGTTGCAATTCCTTTTGAAGTTCCTACAGATAGAATTGTAATGGCAAGTATTGAGTCTACAATGGAAGGTGAACCAAAGGCAAATGATTATTACGCTGCCGCAGTGTATTACTTAAATAATGACAAGGATATAAAACTTGCACAAAAATGGATTGACAAAGCGGTAAAACAACAAAAAAAGAAACCTAAATTCTGGGTTATCAGACAACAATCTTTAATCCATGCCAAGGCGGGTGACACGAAAGGAGCAATCAAAGCTGCAAAAAAATCTTTAGAACTAGCACAGAAAGCTAATAATAGAGATTATATAAACATGAATACAGTTTCTCTGAAAGAATGGGAAGTAGAGATATAAAAAACCAACACAATGGAAAAGCCCAAATAACATTTATTTGGGCTTTTTTTTGAATATTTTCTTAATTTACTCATACTTAAAACGCAATTGATTCTTTTAATACTTTTTACATTCCAAATCTATTGTATTTTTATAGTCTACTAATAGCTTTTTGTTCTTACAACACCTTGATTAAATGAAGAAAACACTATTCTTTTTATTCTTAATATTTCACACACTAACCAATCAAGCACAAACTGAACCCAGTGTTAATTTGGAGGAAACAGGCATCTGGGCAGGACTTTATTTAAAGATCAGACTAAACAAAACCCTTGGCTATTATGCTGAACATCATTACAGAGCTAGAAATTCAGTTGATAATATAACCTCCTTTGTTGGAAGACCCCGTCAAGTTTACAATCGTTTTGGTCTTAATATTTTCGTTAACGACAATTTTGAAATTGTTGTAGGTCCAACTTTGGTTTTTAACTTCACTCCAGACCCAGGAAATCCGAATTACGAAACTACTACTGTTGAACCAAGAATATGGCATCAATGGTTATTTAAGTCACCGAAAATAGGGCGCGTTAAACTTATTCATCAATTTAGATTTGAGCATCGATGGAAAAAGAGCAACGAAGTTGGAGCGAATTACCAATATACAAATAGATATCGATACAAACTCTTTTCATACATCCCTTTGAACAAACCTGTAATCGAGCCAAAAACATTCTTTTTCTCTCCTAGTGTTGAAATTTTCATGCAATCTGGTCACAACATCGCTTACAATCCTTTTGAAGATTTTAGAACTTATAATGGATTCGGTTATGTGATCAATAATTCGGTTACTCTTTTTGCAGGACATATGTGGACTTTAGGTCAGAAATCAACTGGTTATGAATATAAAACGAGTCATATTTTACGATTCAATGTATTTATTGGAATTGATGGCAGAAAAACGGCAAACAGACTTCCAAAAATTAACTTAGGATACTAATCAGAACAAATGAAAAAAAGAACTTTAATCATTATAATTATAGCGACATTGATCAATGTTGTTTTATTTGTATTCAACGGATTTGGCTATTCTAAAAAATCAGAATTAAAGTTTTTAGCCTTAAAATCTGATGCAGATAGTCTGCTCATTCACAAAGAATATAAGAATGCAATTACAGCATACCAAAAACTACATTCTAAATATCCTAGAAAAATTGATATTGTAAAAACTCAATCGATGATTGACGAATTAATTCAAGTGAACGAAATCATAACCAACTATCAAGAAAAAATAGATTCCTATGAAACCTTAATTGTAGCACTTCAAGAAGAAAGTACCTTGACTCAAAAAGAGTTCAATACCCTTTTAAAAAACTATCATACAGAAAAGGAGAACCACCTCAACAAAAGAAAACTTGACAGTATTTTTATTTCTATGATAGAATCGGAAATTGAAGACTTGACGGATTCAAAAAACCTGAGTATTTCAAGAAAAGAAATGCTCCGACTAAAAACAAAAGAGGGATTGGACATTATTTATCTAGGTGACGTAGTGAACGACGCTGCGCATGGACAAGGGGTAGCTATCTTCGCAAAAAAAGGCTTTTACGAAGGAGAATGGAAGAACAACAAAAGACATGGCTACGGATCCTACTATTGGCAAAATGGAGACTCTTACGAAGGAGAATATAATGATGACAATCGAGAAGGTTACGGAACCTACTTTTTTTCTTCGGGTGATGTTTATATGGGGCAATGGAAAAACAACCTAAGAAACGGTTCTGGAAAAGTAACCAACAAAAAAAATAAAATTATTTACGATGGTCTTTGGAAAGACGATAAGGCAATTTCTAAAAAATAATTTTTATAATTTGATTGCATAGACGAGGCGAATATGCGCATAAGTACCATCATTAAAGTTAGCGTTTTTCTGAGTTCTATTATCTCCTATGGTCGCTAAAGGAAGTGCTAAATCAATCTTATCATTTTCATCGTATTGGGCATAACTTCTTCCAAAGGAATAACCATACCTACCTTCTACATGAATGTTCCCAAATAAGTTATACCTCGCAAACAAGCCTAAATCAATACTTCTTCTTTCGATATAATCATTCTGGTAGGCCTCTTCTCCCAAACGATAGGAAGTAACCAACCCAAAATGATGCATACCTAGATTCAATTTATCATTTACTTTGTATTTAATTTTAGAATAAATTGGCAGCAAACCAGACATAGACCATCTTTCAGACATCTTCCATTCTAAATTCACCAAAGGGACAATGTTTACACCAAACGTTTCTTGATTATATAAAGCACCATATCCAATTTTCAAATTCTCATTATAAATCTTTTCATAAATAAACGTTCCCCCAAACTGAAAATGTTTTCCGTTGATATTTTTAAAATCCGACATCAAACGTGGTATAAAAATAGCTTGGATAGAGTTTCCATTCTCAAACTTTTGAATAAAACCAGTTCGTAAAATCAAACCGTGAATCTGTATTGGGTTTGCAATATCCACTGGCATGGTCTCATTATTATTTACATTCCACTGCATATAATTGACACTATTATACCAAATCTGCTTTTCATTTAATACAATTGGAACTACCAAATTAACCATGGCTCCTCTCTCCGTAGCATCCCCTTTAAAATTAGAGTTCTCATCAGCAATATAGGGTTGCGGACTCCCAAAATGCCCTGAAACAGTTACTATATCTAAAGACTCTTGGGCTGAGAGTTGCACTCCACAGAACACCATAAAAATTAATACGATTCTCTTTTTCATTTTCTTTTTTTTAATTCAGACTAAGGTTTTTCTTATTGAATTTCTCCAATAGGATGGCCAACAACATTACTAGCATACATCCTAATAAGTTCAGCCATAAATAGGGTAACAAATCCAAAAACCAGACTGCAATAATAATGATTTGCGTAAAAATA
Source organism: Flavicella sp. (assembly GCF_029238425.1). Taxonomy (GTDB): domain Bacteria; phylum Bacteroidota; class Bacteroidia; order Flavobacteriales; family Flavobacteriaceae; genus Flavicella. The sequence goes on along the minus strand of NZ_JAQWGB010000044.1, from coordinate 4,293 downwards.
GCGGCATAGAAAACAGCATTTCCTTTAACACTCTTAACAAAAAACGCCAAAAGGAAGATTCCTAACACGTTTCCGTAAAATATAGAACCGATAATATTTACCAATTGAATTAAATTATCAAAGAGATTGGCAACACAGGCAACCAAAATAGCTAAGACACCCCAAGCCAAAGTAAACCATTTTGTTACTTTCACATAATATGCATCATCATACTCTTTGCTTGTATTTCGCTTAAACAAATCCATTGTTGTTGTGGAAGCCAAAGCGTTTAGTTCAGAAGCAGTAGAGGACATAGCTGCTGACAAAATAACGGCAAGCAACAACCCAATCAAACCACGGGGAAGATTATTTAAAATAAAATGGATAAATACATAATCCTTATCATTCGTCTCTACGTTTTTATCCGTTTTTGAAATCAATTCTTTTGCTTCTTCCTTTAAAGCTCTATCCCTAGTATTCAGTTTTTTAATTTCTTGGATATTGTTGGTCGATAATTCTTCTAACAGTAATGTTTTCTTTTTGTTTTCTATTTCTTGATGTTGCCCTTCTAATTCGGCATACAAAGCACTATTCTCAGAATTCACAATGACTTCCGTAGCTTTGGGATTAAAATTTAATGGGGCAGAATTGAACTGATAAAAAACAAATACAAAAACCCCCACCAATAATATAAAAAACTGCATTGGTATTTTTAGCAAACCGTTAAAAATCAATCCTAACTGACTTTCTCGCACAGATTTCCCTGACAAGTAACGCTGTACCTGACTTTGATCAGTTCCAAAATAAGAAAGCATTAAAAAAGTTCCCCCTAATATACCTGTCCATACAGTATACCTATTATTCAAATCAAACGAAAAATCCAATACATCCATTTTACCACTTGCTCCAGCAATTTCTAAGGCTTTGGTAAAAGTTATATTTTCTGGTAAATAATCTAAAATCAAATAAAAAGCTATAAACATTCCAGAGAAAATGATTGCCATTTGTTGTTTCTGTGTTACACTTACAGCTTTGGTACCACCCGAGACTGTGTAAATTATAACAAGCACACCAATGGCTATATTTAAAGGAATTAAGTCCCAACCTAACACAGCCGACAAAACAATTGCTGGTGCAAAAATGGTAATCCCAGCAGCCAAACCTCTCTGTATTAAAAACAAAATTGCAGCGAGCGATCTTGTCTTTAAATCAAACCTATCCTCCAAAAACTCATAAGCGGTATACACCTTTAGTCGATGATAAATTGGAATAAAAACCAAACAGATGATCACCATTGCCAAAGGCAAACCAAAATAGAACTGAACAAAGCCCATTCCATCATTAAAAGCCTGACCCGGTGTTGATAAAAAGGTAATTGCACTGGCCTGAGTCGCCATAACAGACAACCCAATCGTCCACCAATTAGACTCACTTCCTCCTTTTATAAATTCTTGAACATTTTTACTTCCTCTTGTTTTATAAGAACCATAAATTACAATAAACAATAAAGTCCCTGCTAAAACAATCCAGTCTACTATTTCCATAGCCAAATATTAAATTGAAAATTGATTCATGATTAAATAAAACAAAACGAAATACACCGCATTAGCCACCAAGACTACTGTGTAAATCTTTTTCCATTTGTAAACTGGTTTCTCCATATTATTTTTTGTTGTAAGATAAGATATTTGCAAACAACTTATAAGCTCCAGGTACTCCGGCCGGAAGCTCTCTAAAAAAGCTCAATCCTGTGTAGATATACGTTCCCTTTCCATAATGAGCTACCAACAAACTCCCTTCTCGCGAAGGCTCTCCAGCATCATTCATCGCTAAAATTGCAGTGTACTCTTTAGACCATTTATTAGGAAAATACAATCCACGTTCCTGCACCCATCCATCAAAATCTTTATCGCTAATTTTGTTGGGTGTATTTAAAATATCATGTTTTTTCTTTAAAAATTTCACTTCTGCATTCTCATCTGTAACACGATCTCTCGATACCTTTAGCGTAAAGGGAGCCCCAACCTCAACACCGCCTCTTCCAGCTGTGTTATACTGCACTACAAGATTACCTCCTTGTTTTACATAGTCCAAAAGAATAGCCTGTTTGAACTTCAATTCCTCCACCGTATTATAAGCTCTAATCCCTACAACAACAGCATCAAACTCATTCAACATTTCTAACTGAATTTCTTTAGGTTCAATTTTGGTAACGTTATATCCTATTTGTCTCAAACTTTCAGGCACTACATCTCCAGCTCCTTCAATATAACCAATAGAAGTACCTTTCTTTTTGATGTCCATACGCACCACCTTAGCCATGGAATGTTTCAACACACTCTGAGTAGGGATATGGTCATAAGCAATCTCAATTAATTCTTTATCGTAAAACTCACCATCCACCTTTGCGATTACTGAAATTTCAGCTTCACTCTGATTTTTAGGAGGTATTAGTTTGAACTTAAATTGCTTGGTTGCTCCTTTTTTCTCAATAGAAAAATTGATGAATTTTGGCTCAACAGTCCAACCCTCCGCATGGCAAAGTTCAACTTCACCTTGCACATTATCCTCACCAGCCTTTAAAGTCACTTCTATACTTTTAGCTTCTTGAGATTCAAATACCACAACCGGACTCTTCATTGAAACCGTAACTTTTGGCAACACCTCAAAAGGCTGATACAATTCCCCTTTATCTCGTTTGGCATATCTTCTAACAACGTCTTTGGTTATTTCTATAGTCTCTCCTTCAATTTCTAACTCAAAAACTACTTTTATATTCCTAGGAGTGTTTGGTAAACCTATCAAAGCCTGATCTTTTACTGTATACATCCCTAAATCTCGAAGATGTTCCAACCAATAAGGACTCGTCAACTTCTCGGCCTTCAACCATATTTTCTCCTTATAAATTTGTTTGCTATTCTCTAATAAAGAAACATTTTTTTCTTCTTTTTTACCGCTTGGCAAATAGGTGATCGATTTTAATTTAATATCATTTTTAGATCTATTCAAAATCTCCAATGCCACATCAACTGTTCCATTTGGAGTTGAGGAGGCTACTTTAGAAGATGCTTCTAAATACAAACCAGCACAAGCATAAATAATTTCAGACAATTCTTTTTCCTTCAATTCCCTCCAGTGATCATCGGAAACTTCAGCTAATTTGGAATAAGCTTTCATCAATTGCGAAAGATGCACTGAAGGATTTTTAAAGTTAAAATTTTCAAGGATTGGTTCAATTAGTTCCCCAATTGCTTTTCCTCCTTTTACTCTATTCCATGAAGTATCAATCCCTGAAAACAAATCTGCTTTATCGTCAGGAAATTCTCCTTTTAAAAATTCAATATATTCACTTTCTGATCCACGAGTTGAAAGCCTTCCAAAACCTTGACACAAATGTTGACTACTCGCCAACGCTGCTATTTCATTATTTGAAACTCCTTTTTGAGGATAATAAACTCCAATATCAAATTGTAACAAATTCTCTTTGCTCGCTTTTTTAAATTTTTCTTGACTTCCATAAAACCACCAAGAAGTGTTAAAAAACAACCTATTCGGCTTCCAAGTATTTACATAATCCAACTGAGATGTAAACTTTGAAGCATCGCTTGCCAAATCAAATGCTTCATAACTCAACATTGCCGAAGCTGTATGATGACCATGTGTTGTACCTGGTGTTCTATGATCAAATCTATTGATAACCACATCTGGTTGTATGGTACGAATAGCCCACACTACATCTGCCAAAACTTTTTCTCTATCCCAAATACTCAAAGTTTCCGTTGGGTTTTTAGAATAACCAAAATCATTGGCTCTAGAAAACCTCTGCTCACCTCCATCTACATTCCTTGCAGCCAACAATTCTTGAGTTCTAATTACCCCTAAAGACTCTCTAATTTCCGGACCTATTAAATTTTGTCCACCATCTCCTCTTGTCAATGATAAATAAACAGTCCTCGCTTTAACCTCGTTAGACAAATAACTTATCAAACGTGTATTTTCATCATCAGGATGCGCCGCTATGTAGAGTACGGTTCCTAAAAAATTAAATTCTTCTAACTTTTCAAATATTTGATTTGATGATAATTTTTCCGGTTTTTGTGAATTTGCTTGTGGTACAGTTATTCCCAAAAACAATAATAGCAATAGATATCTCATTTAACCTTGAAGATTTTGTTGAATTTTCTCAAATTTACTTTAATTTTTAACACCATGACTTTCAAGTACATTTAATTAGTGCACAAATATTCAGGCAGATAAAAATAAAAAAAACGGTAAGAATCTAATCTTACCGTTTCACAAAATTTTATTAAAGTA
>NZ_JAQWGB010000034.1 GCF_029238425.1 Flavicella sp. | reverse complement strand
TGCTCAATACTTATTGTGTAGTAAAAATAAAGATGCTGCTTCTTGTAATTTAAAATGTGAAAATTTAGCACATCCCGATCTTCATTTTGCATTTCCGGTTGCAACCAATGATAAAGTAAAAAAACACCCTATCAGCAATTTGTTTTTAGACGATTGGAGAACTTTTATAAAAGAACAGCCTTATGGAAGCTTGTTCAATTGGTTTCAACAAATTGGAGTAGAAAACAAACAAGGACAAATTGGAGTTGATGAAGCAGAACAAGTTGTAAAATCTCTTCAACTAAAATCATATGAAGGTGGTTATAAAGTGATGATTATTTGGATGGCGGAGAAAATGAATACTTCTGCTGCAAATAAATTATTGAAACTGTTAGAAGAACCACCAGAAAAGACCATTTTTATTTTAATTGCGGAAGATCAGGAACAGATTATAAATACAATTTTATCAAGATGTCAGGTCTTAACATTTCCTGTTTTAAGTGAAACCGATATTTCAGATGCATTGATCAGTAGAAATAACTCTTTCCCTGCGGAAGCTTCTAAAATCGCACATCAATCTGAAGGTAATTTTAACAAAGCGGTCCATATATTAAAACACGATTCAAATGACATCATTTTTGAACAGTGGTTTGTGACTTGGGTAAGAACTGCTTTTAAAGCAAAAGGAAACGCTGCTGTTATTCAAAACTTAATTGAATGGAGTGAAGCAATTGCAAAATCCGGTAGAGAGACTCAAAAAAGTTTTCTTCACTATTGTTTGCAATTTTTCAGACAGGCTTTGTTACATAATTATGGTGCCCAAGAATTGGTTTTCTTAGAAACAGAAACTCAAGGATTTTCGCTTGCCAAATTTGCCCCCTTCATCCATGGAGGAAATATTATGGAAATAGAAAAAGAAGTTGGTGATGCTTTATATCATATTGAAAGGAATGGGAATGCCAAAATAATTCTTTTGGACCTATCCATAAAACTAACAAGGTTATTACACACTAAAGAGAGTGCCTAAAAGTCTACTCTGAATACCAAGTTTGGGGTAAAACCAATAGAGATCTGATCTGTTTCTACCAAAGTTCGTTCTGCAAGAGGGCCACGACCATCTTGCTTTATTTCATACCCTCTATCGAGTATGTTTTTTGTATTGAAAATATTCATTAAAGAAAGTCCGAATTTCCCTTGTGCTTTTCTCTTTTCAGAAAATTTGAATTTATAGGTAGCAGAAAAATCTACTTTCTTATAGATTGGTAACCTATTAATATTTACTTCCTCTTCATAAATAATTCTATAGTTACCTCTTGGTGTTTGTTCTATTCCTAAAGCTTTGGTATATGGCGTACCTGACCTTATTTTCCAACCAAGTGAAAATTCAAATCTTTTGATCCCATAGGTATGTGACCATACTAAAGAATGTGGCACATCATATTCTCCATCAAATTTCTCGCCGTCATTCAATTCATCATATTGAAACTTAGTTTTAGACAAAGTATAACTTACCCAGGTTCTATAATTTCCAAAACGTTTTTTGATCAAAAAGTCAATTCCATTTGTTGTACTCACCCCTGGCAAATATTGAGGAACCTGATTTGCAACATCCTCTGTTAACAATGTAACACCGTTTATTTTTCTGTTGTAAAAATCTACATCAAAATTCCATCCCCTTTGTTGAATCAAAAATCCAGCAGATATTTGATAGTTTTTTAAAACAGGGATACGCTCTCCGTCAGACAAAGCCCAAATATCATTTTCTAACCCAAAACCATTATTTCTAAATTCTATCAACTGACTAATCACTTGATTTTTTATTTCAGCCGAAAATTTCAACTGAAATACCTCTGAAACTTGATTTGACAAAAAGAAACGAGGTTCTAAATACAATTGCTCTACCGAGGTAAAATAATTCATTCGCAAACCTATATTCATATTCCATTTTTCATCAGTATGCAAAGAATATTCTGAAAACACGGAGTGTGTTACATTTTCAGAATTATCCGATTCAAAAACTTGGTCTTGATTATTATCATTACTATTATCAAAAATATAACTCACATTTTTCTTTGACAATTGATAACCATGTGTCCATGTAGAAAAGGTATTCAGCCCATTTATTGCTTCTACTTTGAAACCAATATCTTTCACATTATTGTATTTTTCAAAAACCTCTGTCACATTATTTTCTGAATTTCTTCTGGTTATTGTTCGAATTCCATCATATTCTAACAAATATTCCGATTGGTTGAACTCAATTTTACTGGACAATTTTTCACTCCAGCAGCGAGACCATTTTAAATTAGATCCTCTATTTTTAATTTCTAAATTGTCTGTATTTGTTTCACCAAAACGCTCGTTTTCTGAATAATATTCTAGGTTATTCTTATTATATAAATTGCTAAAAACAAGTTTGTCTTTTTTAGAAACATCTGCAATTACTTTTAAA
>NZ_JAQWGB010000027.1 GCF_029238425.1 Flavicella sp. | reverse complement strand
TTTAAAATATGTTTGGGTTATTTAAGAGAAAATCAAAATTAGAATTGTTACAGGAGTCCTATGAAAAATTACTTCGTGAATCTTTTGAACTGTCAAAAATTAATAGAACTGAGAGTGATAAGAAAGTTGTAGAGGCACAGGCTGTACTTAAGCAAATTGAGACCTATCAATTATGAAAAAATCAATACCAGATAATGTAGTCTATAATGATGAAACAGGGAAGTATGATGCTTCTTATAAGGAGTATGGGACAAATGTTTCGGCTCCTTCTATATCGATTCCGAATACAGTTTCATGGAAACAGAATAATTTACAGACAGCAAATGCTCAGTTAAAAGCTAAGTATAAAGAATTAGACGAAATGTTAAGGGAATTCAAGCAAAGTTTTTCTGACAATCAAATGCTATATAATGCTAAGTTTAATTTTGAACCAATAGTAGGGGATAACTATCATTTGTACAAAAATAAAAAAGGAGAGAGTTTTTTGTCTATTTTATCACCAAAGGAGTGTAACTTTGATTTTATAGGAAGTTATGTGTTGAACAGTGATAAATTATGGATTAAAATATAAATTTTAATGAAAACGTTTTTAAGAATATTCTTGTTTTTTGTTTTGAATTTTAGTGCTTTAGGCATCGGTACTTGGCTTATGAATTCTGGACCAACAAGCGATTGGTATGTAAGCATGAACAAAGCTCCTTGGACTCCTCCGGGATGGGTTTTTGGTGCAGCATGGTCTACTATAATGATTTGCTTTTCTTTTTATATGGCGGTTTTGTTAGAAAAAGCTCAAGTAATAAAAGTTTGGAAATTGTTTTTTGTGCAATGGCTGTTAAATATATCTTGGAACTGGGTGTTTTTCAATCAACATCAAATGTTTGTTGCAGCAATTATTTTGATATCGCTGACAGTATTTGTAGGATATTTCATGTTCTTTTATTTAAGAAAAATGAAATATTTTAGTCTTTTAATAGTTCCCTATTTTCTCTGGTTGCTGGTTGCTAATTCATTGAATATCTATGCTATTATAAATAATTAATGTTTTTAAAATATTACGGGAGATTTTAAAACAAAACATTCACATATAAAGTCACTTTCTTCTTAGGAGATAACATAAGATTGTTGTCTATATTTTTACTAAATTTGCGAAGCATTAAAATAATGAACTTAGCCCATCATATGGCGGTTCAACTATTGAATACAAAGGACTTTTAAGTTCTTGATAAATTGTTACTATGGCTAAATTTGAATTGAAACTACCAAAAATGGGTGAAAGTGTTGCAGAGGCAACAGTTACAGGTTGGTTGAAAGAAGTAGGAGATATAATTGAAGCAGACGAGTCTGTGGTAGAGATCGCTACTGATAAAGTAGATTCAGATGTTCCTTGTGAAGTTTCAGGGACCTTGGTTCAAATTTTACATGATAAAGACGCGGTAGTAAAAGTTGGTGAAACTTTGGCTATTATTGAAGTCGAAGGTGAACTTGAAAATTCCGCTGACGATATTGCTTTGGAAAATATTGATACGACAGTGTCAAAAGCAGCACAGCAAGTTGAAAAAGAAATTGAAAAAGCAGTTGTTTCAAAAACAGCTGTATCAAAAGTTGTTACTTCAGATAGGTTTTATTCTCCTTTGGTTAGAAATATAGCCAATGAGGAAGGAATTTCTCAAGCAGAATTGGATAAAATACCAGGTTCTGGATTGGAAGGAAGAGTGACTAAATCTGATATTTTAGAATATTTAGAAACTCGTGTTGTAGAGAAAAAGACAGAGACTGCTCCAACCGCTTCTAAAACTCAAACAGTTGTACCATTGTCATTAAATGGTGAAGACGAATTGATAGAGTTGAGTAGAATGGGGAAAATGATTTCTGATCATATGATTCATTCAGTTCAAAAATCGGCTCATGTACAGTCTTTTATAGAGGTTGATGTTACTAATCTAGTTACATGGAGATCTCATAACAAAGATGCTTTTCTGAAAAGAGAAGGAGAAAAGCTTACCTATACTCCAGTATTCATGATGGCAGTTGCTGCTGCGATTAAAGAATACCCATTGGTGAACTTATCATTCGATGGAGATAAAAAAGTAGCGATTAGAAAAGATATCAATCTTGGACTTGCTGCAGCTTTAGGTGACGGAAATTTAATTGTTCCTGTAATTCATAAGGCAGATGAGTTGAACCTTATCGGAATGGCTAAAGTTGTAAATGACCTTGCGTTGCGTGCGAAAAACAATAAGTTAAAACCGGATGAGATTCAGGGAGGAACTTATACAGTGACAAACGTTGGTGGTTTTGGAAGTTTATTCGGAACACCGATCATCAACCAGCCAGAAGCAGCGATTTTAGCAATTGGAGCGATTCGTAAAGTGCCAGCAGTACTTGAAACTCCAGAAGGGGATGTGATTGCAATTCGTCAAAAAATGTTTTTATCACACTCTTATGACCATAGAGTTATCAACGGCGCTTTGGGTGGACTTTTTATTAAGTTTATCAAAGATTACCTTGAAGCTTGGGATGCTGAAGGGGCATTTTAATTTTTTAAAGCCTCTTCTATTACTTTCCCTGTTACGCCATTTGGAAACTCAATTTCTAATAGGTTGCAAAGGGTAGGTGCAATATCAATGATTGGGTAATATTTTGCTGAAGATCCCGGCTGAATTCCATTTCCGAAAAACAATAAAGGAACATGAGTATCATAACTGTATCCACTACCATGGGTAGTTCCAAAAGAATCATGACCTTGGAGTACAGATGGATTTGGTATTAATATCACATCACCTGATAACTTTTGATTGTATCCTTGTTGTACCAAACTATAAATTCCGTTGTGAAACTCACTTGTTTCTAGGGTTTGGGCGGTAATTGTTTTGTACACTTGATTAAAGTTTAGCAATTCTCTCGCAAAAAAGTTTTGTAATTCTATAAGGGATAATTTCAAACGTTTCAATTCCTCTTGGTTGAAAAATAACTGATAGTTTGAAATGTTTTCTACTATGTTGTCAGAACCATAATTCTCAATTGATAATTGTTTTACCAAAGATTTTAATTTAGAACTTTCAAAATGTCCACTAGGTATTCCTAAGGTTTTTAAATAATTTGGAGTTTGTGCAACAGCATGATCTGCGGTTAAAAACAGAGTGTAGTTATTTTTACCAATAGTTTTATCCAAATAAGTCAGGAGACGTTCTATTTCCAAATCCATTCGTATATAAGTATCTTCAATTTCTTTAGAATCCACTCCGTATTTATGACCAACATAATCTGTACTAGAATAACTAATAGTTAAAAAATCGGTTGTACCTTCAGTTTGTCCTAAGTTTTCATTTTTGATAGCAGCCAAAGCAAAATCTGTTGTCAAAGAATTTCCAAAAGGAGTAGATTTCAAAATATTAGAACCTCCATTTTTTGCTTTTAAGACCGGAAGTTTATGAGGGAAAACCGGTTTTTCTTCTCCTTTGAATGTCCCTTCATAAGGATTATCATCTGCCATACTTTCCGTATAAGTCTCGATAGGGTAATAGGTATTCCAATCCTTTTCTAAGTACTTGTCAATAGAACCTCCATTGTTGTACTCTTGTACCCATTTAGGAAGTACTTTCGTGTAATAACTACTTGATATCCATTGAGATTTTTTACCTCCTTCAAACCAATATACACCGTCTCCTGTATGTCCTGCTGGTAATATGGAAGATCTATCCTTAATGGCAATACTAATCGTTTTGTTTTTTAAATTTTGAGCGAGTTTCAATTGATCCGTTACCGTTGTGGTATGCATTCGGTATGGCGACTTTTGACCTGAATTGGTGTTTGTACCCACAGAAGTATAATTTGAATCATCTACACAATAGATGCTTTTTTTTAGAAATTTATCATACCAATCATTTCCGATGATACCATGGTTTTGTGGAGTGGTCCCCGTATAGATAGAAGCATGTCCTACAGCTGTGTATGTTGGGACATAGTTATAGTGCGTGTTTTCTACATGAAAGCCTTTGTTCATTAATCTTTTAAAACCATCATTTCCATATTTATTTTCAAATCGATATAAATAATCATAACGCATTTGATCTACTACAACACCAACTACTAGCTTGGTTTTTTTAGTTTTCTGGGCAAATGATGTTGTCAGAGAAAATTGAATTGCTAAGAATAAAAAAATTGCGTTTCGCATAAGGCCTATTGTTTGGCATAAAATTAGTCAATTAATGTTACATTACAGGACAGAATTAGAGATTCTATTCCTTGTTTTAATTCAAAATAGTTTCTGATTATTTAATACTTTAGCAAAAAAATAATACATGAATTATATAGAACATATCGGTAAGTATTTTATGATGCTTAAAGAGGTTTTTAAAAAGCCACAGAAGTGGAATGTTTTCCGAGAGGCTTTGTTTAGAGAGATTGAAGATTTAGGTTTGAAATCTATCGGGATTGTTTCGTTTATTTCATTTTTCGTTGGAGGGGTGGTTGCGATACAAACGGCACTAAATGTAGATAGTCCATTGATTCCTAAATATCTTATTGGTTTTGCGACCAAACGATCCATGATACTAGAGTTTGCACCAACTTTTGCTTCGGTTATTTTGGCCGGTAAGGTCGGTTCATTTATAACCTCTAGTATTGGTACCATGCGTGTAACAGAACAAATAGATGCCCTGGAGGTGATGGGAATCAATTCATTGAATTATTTAGTATTACCTAAAGTATTGGCAACTGTGTTTTTTTATCCTTTGATAGTAATCGTAGGTATGTTTTTAGGAATTTTTGGAGGTTGGGTAGCCGGTTCTTTGACAGGCTTATTTCATTCTGCAGATTATATAGGGGGTATTCAGTTAGACTTTAATCCTTATTTAGTTCAGTACGCCTTAATAAAATCTGTTGTTTTTGCCTTTTTGATTGCGACGATTCCATCATATCATGGTTTTTATGTGAAAGGAGGAGCTTTAGAGGTGGGGCGCGCAAGTACCCAAGCGGTGGTATGGACTAGTGTAGTTATTATTTTGATGAATTATTTTTTAACGCAAACACTTTTAGGATAGATGATAGAAGTAAAAGGTATACAAAAGAGTTTTGGTGATGCAACTATTTTAAAAGGTGTTGATGCAACATTTGAACGAGGGAAAACAAGTTTGATCATTGGTCAAAGTGGATCCGGGAAAACTGTGTTTTTAAAGAGTCTCCTAGGTTTACATAATCCGGAGGAGGGAACGATTGCATTCGACGGGAAAATTAGTAAAGATTTGGACGAGGACGGCAGAAGACAATTGCGTCAAGATATTGGAATGGTATTCCAAGGGAGTGCTTTGTTTGATTCTTTGACCGTTGAAGAGAATGTAATGTTTCCGATGAAAATGTTTACAGATAGATCTATGTCAGAAATGATGGATCGAGTAAATACAGTTTTGAAAAGGGTAAACTTGACGAATGCCAATAAAAAATTCCCTGCAGAACTTTCAGGAGGAATGCAAAAACGTGTTGCGATTGCAAGAGCTATTGTGATGAATCCAAAATATTTGTTTTGTGATGAACCAAATTCTGGCTTAGATCCTAAAACAGCAATCGTCATAGATAATTTAATTCAAGAAATTACAGCTGAATTTAAAATCACAACGGTAATAAACACGCATGATATGAACTCTGTGATGGAAATTGGAGAAAAAATTATTTTTTTAAAAAATGGTTTGAAAGCATGGGAAGGAACTAGTAAAGATGTCTTTAAAACTGATAATGAATCGGTTGTAGATTTCGTGTACAGTTCTAATTTATTCAAGAAAGTTCGACAAGCATATTTAGATGAAATTAATTAAAAAAAATGTTTGTTTTATTGGAATAAGGTTCTATATTTGCACCCGCTAAAACAAAGGAAATAATGACCTGGTAGCTCAGTTGGTAGAGCATCTCCCTTTTAAGGAGAGGGTCCTGGGTTCGAGCCCCAGCCCGGTCACTAATTTAGTCTAACTAAATTTTCCTTTTTATTGAAATATTGGTGAGATACTCAAGTGGCCAACGAGGGCAGACTGTAAATCTGCTGCGCAAGCTTCGTAGGTTCGAATCCTACTCTCACCACAATATTTCTTTTGCTTTTAGCAATGACCTGGTAGCTCAGTTGGTAGAGCATCTCCCTTTTAAGGAGAGGGTCCTGGGTTCGAGCCCCAGCCCGGTCACAGAAAAGTCTGCAATGTATTGCAGACTTTTTTTTGTCTATATTTTTCTGTGTTTTTGTCTATTTGTGCGCTGAATAAACCATTTGTTTCCCTTCTTTGATTGTTTATTGCCTTTTTGTATTTTAGTTATAAGTAATCTTGTAACATAAATAATAACCCATTAAATAGATTAGAATTATGAAAGCAATTGGATTTAAATTAAGAGGATTAGTGACATTGTTAGTGTTGACTGTTGGATTGGTGTCTTGGAGCTCTGATATAGACTCTAAGGATGTTGTAAAGGAAGAATCAGTAACAATATTAAATATTGATAAAGGTTTTACAGCAGCCATTAAAATGGATTTTGAAATAGAATATACAGCCAAAAGTGGTAGAGAAGTTGCTATTGAATTACGTGAAGATGGAAAATGGATAGGAGGAAAGGTGATGCAAGTTGAGAAAGGAACTAATAAAGGTGTGATTTCTATCAAATTTCAGAAGGCTCCAAAAGCTGGAAGCAATCATGAGATAAGAATTAATATCAGACCTAAAGGAACAACTTGGAAAGAGGCTTTGAATGGAAATTCTTATAAAAATGTAGTATTGCATTAAGCGAAATGTAATTGTATTACATACAACAATTAAAAAACCAGATAGTAGAAAGGAAATTTCCCAAATACTATCTGGTTTTTTGTTTTAGGGTATACTGAGATTGAATGGCATAAAAAAAGCCTCCTTAAAAAGGAGGCTTTTGAGCGAAAGACCGGGTTCGAACCGGCGACATTCAGCTTGGAAGGCTGACGCTCTACCAACTGAGCTACTTTCGCGTTTGGTATTGCTCTGCAAATATAGTATGTTTCTTTGTTATGGCAAGGGTTTTAGCGCATAAAATTCACATTTTTTTAATGATTTTTTATAACTAATTGTCTCTGAGAAACATGCGATACAGCTACTTTTGCATTTTTTTTAACGACTGTATTTGAAAATAAAAAAGACCTGTTAAAAACAGGTCTTTTCTATATGAATTATAGATTGAAATTACTTTACAGCAACTAATTCTACATCAAAAATTAAGATCGCATCCCCTGGAATAACTCCTCCAGCACCAGCAGAACCATATGCTAAATCAGAAGGAATCACCAAACGAGCTTTGTCTCCTACTTTTAACAATTGAATTCCTTCATCCCATCCTTTGATAACTTGACCAACACCCACGTTGAAATCGATAGGTTGCTTACGTTTGTAAGAGGAATCGAAAACAGTTCCGTCTAATAATTGACCTTTATAGTGAACAGATACTCCAGCTCCTTTAGTTGCTTGAGCTCCATTTCCATTTTCTAATATTTTATAACGCAATCCAGAAGCAGTTTCTTCGTATCCGGCAGAAACTTCATCTAAAATTGCTTTTTGTTTAGCATTTGCTTCAGCGATTCTAGCCTCTCTAGATCCTTCAAAAGTTCTAAAAGCTTCAATTGCATTAAAGTTCTCAGCATCTTCTCCTACACGGATGATCTCTAAAGTTTCAAGAACATCTTCTTGAGCAATTGTATCCACAACATCTTGACCTTCTACTACGAATCCAAAAACAGTATGTTTGTTATCTAACCATGGAGTTTCAACATGTGTGATAAAGAATTGACTTCCGTTAGAAGCAGGACCAGAGTTTGCCATTGAAAGCACACCAGGCTTGTCATGCTTTAATTCTGGATGAAATTCATCATCAAAACTGTATCCAGGACTTCCTGTACCTGTTCCTTGAGGACATCCTCCTTGGATCATGAAATCAGCAATTACTCTATGGAACTTCAATCCATCATAGTATGGGGTTCCCTGAGGTTTTACATTGTTTTCTAAATTTCCCTCAGCTAAAGCTACAAAGTTTCCAACTGTACCAGGTGTTCTGTCGTATGTTAAATTCACCAAAATAGCACCTTTGCTCGTGTTGAATTTAGCGTATAATCCGTTGTTCATTTTAATATGTTTTTTTAAGTGATGCAAATATAGCTATTCTGTATTGATCTACAAGACAACCAGTGAAGCATATATGTTGAATTTATGTTAAATAAAAAAGTTGTTATTTGTCTAGTTTAGAGAAGAATACTGTTTTGTATTCAGGGAGCAACTCTGGGTGCGAAATTTTAATGATATCCTTTAGTAATAAGTCAGGTCTGATAGGGCCTAACTCAAAATAAAACATTCCACCTGTAGCCCCTTTATATTTAGCGAACGTGTACACATTATTATTTTTAAAAGCATCAAATTGAGCATAATGTGGATTTGAGTTTAATAATTGCTCTTTGGTTTCATTCATACTACAGCCAATCCAGATATCTGCGTGTTGTCCTTTTTCAAATACACTTTCAAAATTTAAAGATAAACTGCCTGTTCCCTTGGTATTCTCCCATAAATAATTGATTTGAGCATCTTTAAAATAAGTAGCAATAAAACTTTCTCCAGCAGGTAAGTACCAAACATCTTGAAATATAGAACCTGATAAAATAGTAGGTTTGGTTTTTACTTTATGACTAGCTATTTTTTTTGCTTTCAAGTATTCTTGTTCAATATGAGTGAAAATGCTATCTGCCTTTTTAGTTTCGTTAAAAATGGCCCCGAATACATGTATCCACTCCGCTCTTCCTAGTGGGGTTTCTTCTAGCCAATCTCCGTTCAAAAGTATCGGGATTCCCATCTTTTGAATTGTTGTGAATGATTTATTTGGCTTGTCAACTGCAAAACTCATCACTAATTCAGGAGATAAGTCTAATAAAATTTCTGTGTTGATATGTTCTTCTTTTCCAATTTCTTTCACTTGTTTGTGGTCAACAAGTTTTCTTGTTTTTGGAGAGGAAATAAAATTAGTATTAGGAAAGCCTACCAAAGTGTTTTCTTTTTCTAACAATTCTAGAAGCGGTATATGTGACGTAGAGGTTACGATGATTTTTTCTACTGGAGTTCTTATGATTTGAGTATTGTTGTTTGTGTTAGGAACTTTTTTTTCCTTTGGAACAAGCAGATATTCATATTTTTTTTCTGCATTTTTATAGGGATTGCTGATAGTTATTTTTTGGAAGCCATTTTCTTGAGTAATTGAGAAGCCTTTAGCGTATTTTAAGGTTTTATGTGGTGAAACAGAATCCTTTTTTTGCGGGGCCGTACAAGAGAAGAACAAACCGATAAATAAAAATAGAGTATATACTTTTTTCATGATTTTAAAGGGATGTTTGAACTTGTACAGTTTCATTAATAATTATTTTACTGACTTGACCATAGATGATTTTTATATCAAAAGAATCTTTTAATTCTGTGTGGGTCAAGTGCGCTAATAAGCTTCTTATCGGACCACCGTGCGAAACGATGATTGTTTGTTTTTGGTTGAGAGATTTTATTTCATCAAAAAAATCTAACACTCTTTTGGATAAGTCCGTATAAGATTCACCATTGGGAACTTTTATATTGACAAAGTCCTTCATCCACGGAGTCATTTCTTTTTCTGGAATGTCATTCCATTCTTTCATTTCCCAATCTCCAAAATCTAATTCCATCAATCTTTTATCTATTGTGATGTTTTTATCAAATTTTTGGGCTAACAATACACAACGTTTCAAAGGACTTGAAAATATGTGCACCTCCTTGTCTAGTTTTATTTTGTCTAATATCATAGATACTTCTTTGTCAAAAGTATCTGTGATGTTTAAATCGGTTTGTCCGTAACAAATTCCTTTTTCTATCAAAGGTGTGGTGTGTCTTACCAAATATATTTCCATAATGCAATAAGGGATAGATAATAAACTACTTCAGATAATTGTTGTAATGCTCCGGCACAATCTCCGGTTTGACCTCCAATCCATTTTTTGAAAAACCTAGAGAGCCACCATTTGGTGATTCCTAAAGGAATAATCACTAAAAAAATAAGATGATTTTGAAAAAAAATAAGTGGCAGTAATCCGAAAAACGCACTTGTGATTAAAGAATTAAGAGACATTTTATCAGCAGCAGGTTTGCTTTTGCTATCCTCTGTTTCTCGAACATAGGGATGTGTGAATATCAAAGTGGTAGCTGTGAATCTACTGATGCTATGACCTGAAATAATGGCTAGTGCCACAAACTCAGTTGGAACTTCGTTGAGTGCTAGAAATTTCAATGTAAGAATAAAAATAACCCCAACAGTACCATAGGTGCCCAATCGAGAATCTTTCATAATCATTAAAATTTTTTCCTTGGTCCATCCTCCTCCAAAACCATCACAAACATC
>NZ_JAQWGB010000215.1 GCF_029238425.1 Flavicella sp. | reverse complement strand
TATACTGCCTCAGAGATGATCGCAGTTGAAATTATAACGAACGAGGGAAGTTTTAAAAATGAACATGCAAATATGTTGGGAGAAGAAACACATTATGTATTGAACTCCTTAGAAGAAGGCCTTTTGATTGAAGATTATTGATGTAACAGATAATTTTATCGAATCAAGAGAATCTAACCAAATAATAACCAAAAAATAGATTTGAAATTTTTTTGAATTTATTTTTAAAAATGAAATATTATGAAAACAATTTTTAACAAAGGACTCAAGTTTTTGGTCTATACGTTTATTACAGTTGCTATTGTTTCATGTAATGATACTAGTGAAATAGAAGAAGGAGTTCCACCTACAAATGGCGAACCTTATTCGGTGACCATAGGTTTTGGTCTAACACTTCAACCAGGAATAAATATGGAGATTATCCATAATTATGAAAAAACAGGATATAAAGTTGAAATAAAAAAGAATCTTGTTGCTGGAGATATAACTTTGGAGGATGTTGATTTAACTCAATCTATTATTCTAGAGGTTACTGGCCCGGTAGAGGTAACCGTTAAACACCCAGATTTTAAAAAGAAAAAATTAGGAGAAATTGCCTATTATGGTCTGGAAAGAGTAGATGTGGAAACGGCTCCTGGTGCAGGTGTTGTACAGGTGCCTTTAGAGTTGGTACAAGGGTATGTAGCAGTTGAAGCCAATGAATTAATGGCAGAGTTTATTCAATTGGTGAAAATTGGAAGAGATGAGGTTGCCTTGAATACTATTTATTATACCGACGAGACGAAAAAAGATATAGAGGTAGAGGTTCGTACAATGAATAACGAAATCAAAGGAGAGCATCAAAATGAAATAGGTGAAGGAGTGGTGTATGAAGTAGAATTAATGGACTTCATTGATTCTTCCCAGTCACAGAAAACAATTGAATTCGATGATGTTATTTTTAATAGTGAAAGGATTGTAGATTAGTTGAGGATTTCAGTATTCTAAAAATAAAAAAAAGGTCACCTTGGAAATCAAGGTGACCTTTTTAATTTTTTATATAGTTGAAGTTAAAACAGCTCAGGGAATTCCATCGGATTTACTTCATGCATGATGGCATAAGCCGCTTCAAAAATATCTTCTTTGGAAGGTTTTGAGAAATAATCCCCATCACTTCCGTATGCAGGTCTGTGCGCTTTTGCACTTAGTGTTGCAGGTTTACTGTCTAGATAATTGTAGGCATTTTGCTCGTCCAAAACTTTTTGTAAAATATATGCGGAAGCACCTCCTGGCACATCTTCATCTACAATTAACAATCGGTTTGTTTTTTCAACACTTTTTGAGATATCGTGATTGATGTCAAATGGCATCAAAGATTGTGCATCGATGATTTCAATATCAATTCCAGCTTGTAATAAATCTAAAGCCGTTTCTTCAACAATTCTTAAAGTAGAACCATAAGAAACAATGGTTATATCAGCACCTTGTTTAATTGTTTCTACATAACCAATTGGTGTTGTAAACTCACCTAAGTTATTCGGTAGATTTTCTTTCAAACGGTATCCGTTTAAGTTTTCAATTACAATGGCAGGTTCATCAGCTTTTAACAAGGTATTGTAAAAACCTGCAGCTTTGGTCATGTTTCTAGGAACAAGAAGATGTACACCACGTAATGTTCCAAGTATCATCGACATTGGAGAACCCGAATGCCAAATTCCTTCCAAACGGTGGCCTCTTGTCCTAATGATCAATGGAGCTTTTTGTTTTCCAAATGTTCTATAACGTAAACAAGCCAAGTCATCACTTAGTGTTTGGATCGTATAGATTAAATAATCTAAATATTGAATTTCTGCAATAGGACGTAAACCTCTTAAAGCCATTCCTATTCCTTGTCCAATAATGGTAGATTCTCTAATTCCTGTATCGGTAACTCTATCTTCTCCAAATTTATCTTGTAGACTCTCGAGACCTTGATTTACATCTCCAATCTTACCAGAATCTTCACCAAAAATAAAAACATCCGGATGTTTTTGTAAAATAGCATCAAAATTATCTCTGATGATAATTCGGGCATCTACTTCTGGAATTTCTACAGCATAGCTGGCAGGTATTTCATCTATAGTACTCACACCATTTCCGGTGTCGTTGTATAATTTGGTGCTATACCTATCTTGTGCAATTTGCTTGTTTTTAACCAACCAAGCTTGTAGCGCTTCTTTTTCTTCAGAGCTTTCTAATCTTAGAAATTGAGTGGCTTTTCTTGCTGTAGAATATATTTCTTTTCTAGAAGGTTCTTTGGTGGTGGCAAGTTCATTTCTCATCTTAATGATGAAATTTTTATTAGCACTTACCAAAGAAACTGCATCAAGAAGTTGAATCAATTCTTTTTGTTCTTTATTAAGAGGTTCTAGAAAAGCTTTCCATGCATCTTTTTTACCTTGAAGCACTTCTTTTTTTGCACGTTTTTCAATTTCTTCTAATATCGAGTCGTTTTCAATAATTCTTAAAACTCCATTTGGAGTTTCTAGTTCAAATTCTTGAATCCACTCTTTAAATTTTTTGTTACAATCAAAGTCGGCCTCCCACTGCAAGCGTTCTTTACTTTTATACCTTTCATGTGATCCAGAAGACGAATGTCCTTGAGGTTGTGTCAATTCTTGGACATGAATTAAAACAGGTACATGTTCTTTTCTCGAAAGCTCTGATGCTTTGCTGTAGGTATCTATCAATTGCACATAATCCCAACCATCAACGCGCATTATTTCAAGACCTTTATTTTTTTTATCTCTTTGAAAACCTTGTAGAACTTCAGAAATATTTTCTTTTGTAGTTTGGTATTTGGCATGTACAGAAATTCCATATTCATCATCCCAAACACTTGTTACCATTGGTATTTGTAAAACCCCTGAAGCATTGATCGCTTCGAAAAAATGACCTTCACTAGTACTAGCATTTCCTATGGTTCCCCAACCTATTTCATTTCCGTTATTAGAAAATTTTTCATAACCCGATTTTAGGCTATCCACATTTCTATATAACTTTGAAGCGTATGCTAAACCAACAAGTCTAGGCATTTGAGCCGCGGTACAAGATACATCTGAACTGGTGTTGTACTGTTTAGTTTGGTCTTTCCAATCTCCAGTTTCATCAACAATATGAGTAGCAAAATGTCCTCCCATTTGTCTCCCTGCAGAGAAAGGTTCTTGATCAATATCTGTGTGTGCATACAAACCAGCAAAAAATTGTTGCGGTGTAAATTCACCCAATGCCATCATAAAAGTTTGATCTCTGTAGTAACCAGATCTCCAATCTCCTTTTTTAAAAGCCTTGGCCATGGCAATTTGTGGTAGTTCCTTTCCGTCACCAAAAATTCCAAACTTTGCTTTTCCTGTAAGAACCTCTTTTCTACCCAATAAACTACATTCTCTGCTTAGAACAGCAATATAATAATCCTGAAGAATTTCTTCTTTGAATTGTTCAAAAGATAAGTTTTTCGAGGTAGTTTCAGATGTGGTAGAGGTCATACAAATAGCTTTGTTTGGTATTGCAAAGATACTGTTTTTCTAGCGAAATTAAAAGGTGGTTTAGTGTCTGTAAATGAGTGGTTAAGGGATGTTTGTAATGTATGGATAGTGATTTAAAGGGAATAGATTTTATAAAAACCCTCTACGTACAGAGTTGAATATTTTCAAAGGTTCAAGAACAAATGTGAATCGAATTTTACTGAAATAATCATTGTTCATTTCCCATCCATTATTTGAATATACTGGCAGATACAGTTCAAAAATTTCATGCATAAAATTGAATCGGATTCCAGATTCGTAGCCTAAAAAAAGTGGGGTGTTTCTATTTTTTAATAGCCCAATATCATTGTAGATCTCTACCCATTCCCAAACATTAAAACTAGTATTGAAAGTAGAGATCCATTGGTTGGCAAATTTTTGATGATCTTCTTTAAAAAAGGATTTGAACCCACCTTCTGCAATGATGTATTGTTGATATAAAAAACCAGCATCCTCTTCACGTCCAAACATATTGTATTCAAATAAATAATCTTGCGGCTTGCTTAGTCCGTAGCTAAAATAATGAGAGTCAGGGTCGGTACTGTTACCAATAAAAACTCCCGTATACCATCTAAAGTCAAGCTGTCTATTTTTATTAGTTAATTTTCGATATCGTATATCTGCCGAAACTTTATTAAAAAAAGTAGCAAACTCCATGCTTGTAGAAAAGCGGAAATCATTTAGAATCTCAGGTCTTGAGTAGTTGTAGGTAAGTTTGACTAGATTGTATTTGTCTTCATTGGATTTTTCAAT
>NZ_JAQWGB010000111.1 GCF_029238425.1 Flavicella sp. | reverse complement strand
GGTGATTTTGTAACTACTGAAGATGGTACTGGTATAGTACATACAGCACCTACTTTTGGAGCGGATGATGCCTTGGTAGCAAAACAAGCTACACCAGAAGTACCGCCAATGTTGGTGTTGGATGAAAACGACAACCCTATTCCATTGGTAGATTTACAAGGAAAATTCACTTCGCATGTAGGTCCATATGCAGGGAAATATGTGAAAAACGAATACTATAACGATGGCGAAGCTCCAGATAGATCTGTTGATGTGGAGATAGCTATTCAGTTGAAGGAAGAGAATAAAGCATTTAACGTAGAAAAATATAAGCATAGTTATCCACATTGTTGGAGAACAGATAAGCCAATTTTATATTATCCATTGGATTCTTGGTTTGTAAAAGTAACCGAGAAAAGAGATGTAATGTTCGATTTGAATGAGACAATCAACTGGAAGCCTAAATCTACAGGTGAAGGGCGTTTCGGGAACTGGTTGAAAAATGCCAATGACTGGAATTTATCTCGTTCTCGTTATTGGGGAATTCCATTGCCAATCTGGAGAACAGATGACGGTACGGAAGAAATTTTAATTGGTTCTGTGGAGGAATTGAAAGCTGAGATTGCGAAAGCAATTGCAGCAGGAGTAGAGTCAAAAGATATCTTTGCTGATTTCGTTGTAGGAGATATGTCTGATGAGAACTATGACAATATCGATTTACATAAAAATATTGTAGATCAAATTACGTTGGTTTCTGCTTCAGGAAAACCAATGAAACGTGAATCTGATTTGATTGATGTTTGGTTTGATTCTGGATCAATGCCTTATGCGCAATGGCACTATCCTTTTGAGAATAAAGAATTGATCGATGATAATAAATTTTATCCTGCCGATTTTATTGCGGAAGGAGTAGATCAAACGCGTGGTTGGTTCTATACTTTACATGCTATTAGTTCTATGGTGTTTGATTCTGTAGCCTATAAAAATGTGGTGTCTAACGGATTGGTTTTAGACAAACATGGTAAAAAAATGTCGAAACGTTTAGGGAATGGAATTGATCCTTTTGCTACAATGGACAAGTTTGGACCTGATGCTACGCGTTGGTACATGATTGCAAATGCCAATCCTTGGGATAACTTAAAGTTTGATTTAGACGGAGTTGATGAGGTGAGAAGAAAATTCTTCGGAACTTTATACAACACGTATTCTTTCTTTTCTTTATACGCAAACCTAGATAACTTTAGTTATGCAGAAGCAGATATTGAGATTTCTGAAAGACCAGAGATTGATAGATGGGTGCTTTCTGAACTAAATACTTTGATTAGTAGAGTTGATAAATTCTACGAAGAATACGAACCAACTAAAGCGGCGAGAGCGATACAGGAGTTTGTTACTGAAAATTTGAGTAACTGGTATGTGCGTTTGTGTAGAAGACGATTTTGGAAAGGAGAGTACGAACAGGATAAAATTTCGGCTTACCAAACATTATATACTTGTATGGTAACGGTTGCTAAGTTAGGAGCTCCAATAGCACCTTTCTTTATGGATAATCTTTATAAAGATTTAACAAATGCAGTAGAGGGGGATGCACAAGAGTCAATCCATTTAGAGGAATTCCCTGTAGCTGATGCAAGTTGTATTGATGTTTCTTTGGAGCGTAAAATGCAAAAAGCACAGCAAATATCATCAATGGTATTGTCGCTGCGTAAAAAAGAAATGATCAAGGTAAGACAGCCATTGCAGCGAGTTATGATTCCTATTTTGGATGAAAGAGATCGTGAAGATATTTTGGCGATTCAAGATCTTATTATATCAGAGGTGAACGTAAAAGAAATTGAGTTGATAGATGATGCCTCTGGTATTTTGGTAAAAAACATCAAACCAAATTTTAAAGTCTTAGGACCTAAATATGGTAAGGAGATGCGATTTGTTGGAGCGGCTGTGCAGAAATTCACACAAGATGATATTGCTGCCTTAGAAAAAGATGGAAAAATTTCTTTAGAAATAAATGGAAAATTTG
The DNA here is from genome assembly GCF_029238425.1 of Flavicella sp. Classification (GTDB taxonomy): domain Bacteria; phylum Bacteroidota; class Bacteroidia; order Flavobacteriales; family Flavobacteriaceae; genus Flavicella. Next base: position 10,023 of record NZ_JAQWGB010000111.1, on the reverse strand, counting down.
TAGATTTAACGACTGATGAAGTGGAGATTTCTTCTCAAGATATCGAAGGTTGGTTGGTAGCAAATCAAGCAGGTTTAACAGTTGCTTTGGATGTTACTATAAATGAGCAACTTAGAAAAGAGGGAGTCGCTAGAGAATTGATCAATCGTATCCAAAATATTCGTAAAGACTCTGGTTTTGAGGTTACGGATAAGATACAGTTGACAATTGAAGACAATGCTATTTTGAAAGAAGCAGTATTAGAAAACGAAGCCTATATCAAAACAGAAACGCTAACAGACTCTTTAGAGTTTACAGCATCAATTTCCAACGGTGTAGAGGTGGAGTTTGATGATATAAAAAGTAAGCTTCTAATAAGTAAAAACTAAAACTATGGAAGAAAACGTAAGACCCCAATACGGAGAAAGTGATTTAAATGAATTCAAAGAAATCATTTTAAAAAAGATTCAAAGAGCGCAAGAAGATTTAGATATTTTGAATGCAGCTTATAAAAATGATAGCGCGAATGGAACAGACGATACGTCTCCAACATTCAAAGCTTTTGAAGAAGGTGCTGAAACAATGGCGAAAGAAGCAAATGTTCAATTGGCAATTCGTCAAGAGAAATTTATTCGCGATTTGAAAAACGCTTTGTTGCGTATCGAAAATAAAACATATGGTGTTTGTAGAGAAACTGGAAAATTAATTCAAAAAGAACGTTTGAAATTAGTTCCTCATGCAACATTAAGTATTGAAGCGAAAAAGAAACAATCTTAATTTTTCGTTCAAATTATATAAGAAACAACTTCTTTATTTTATTATAAAGAAGTTGTTTTGTGTAAAAGAGATCCTATTTTGAAAAAAGCAATTTTAATAATAATCGCCGTTTTAGCCATTGATCAAATCAGTAAAATTTGGATCAAAACTAATTTTATGTTGGGCGAAGAAGTGTATGTCTTTGATTGGTTTCGAATTCATTTTATTGAAAACAACGGAGCGGCATGGGGTGCTGAAATTGGTGGTAAAACAGGGAAGTTAGCTCTGACTTTATTTCGTTTGTGTGCCATTGTAGGAATTGGGTATTGGTTGTATTCAACAGTTCAAAAAAAGGGACATCAACTACTAGTGATATCCATTGCTTTGATTTTTTCTGGAGCTTTAGGAAATATACTCGATTCTGTGTTTTATGGTGTTGTTTTTGATCACTCTAATTATCAAATAGCCACGTTGTTTTCGTCTGAACCTTACGGAACTGTTTTCCACGGGAAGGTAGTAGATATGCTATATTTCCCAATGTGGCATGGTGTGTTGCCAAATTGGATTCCAAAGTTTGGAGGACAAAATTTTACTTTTTTTAATGCTATTTTTAATATAGCTGATTCTGCTATTACTATAGGTGTCGGAATCTTGATTGTTTTTGGAAATAAAATATTTCCTAAGGAATAATAAATCCTTCTTCAAGGTTAATTAATTGTTGTTTTAATCTTTGTTAGAATAATAACAAGGGCTCTTGGTGTTTTTTTGCTATTTTTGGCAAAAAAAAGCTATGAAAAAAATGAATGTTATTTTCTGTAATGGAAAACTATTGCCCAAAACTATCTTGTTAATTTTTGTGTCAGTTTTTGTATCATGTTCTGAAGCTGATACTGCTGCGGATATTCAAAAGGTAGTTGAAGAAAGGATTGTTACTATTACAGGGTCTCTGGAGGCCCAACCTTCTCAGGTAAATATAACCTCCAATCCATCTGAAATTATTTCTTTTAATAATGTTGAGGATACCTTTGTGAAAGGGGATTCGTTAAAGTTAAGAATTAACCGAGACGGTGTTCGAGTAGATGAGTACGATATCTTATTTGATGGTGTTTACGAGTCTAATGGAGAGCGATTGGTTTTCTGTAAAACTATCAACGGATTAGTAGTAGGTCAAGGAGATAGTGGTTCTCCGGTGTTAGATAAAAATGGAAAAGTAATCGCAATTTTATGTTATGGTTTTCCGTTTGCTAATCATCAATTTGCTGCTCGTGCTATTGAAGATGTTCAGGGCGTTGGTTCAGTTCAAACTTCCTCCGAAAAGTCAAATTTCAACAAATTAAATTTAAGTTATTCTGTATCCGGCTTGAGTAACGAAGAGTTCATGTCGTATATATCTAAGGATAGCATCGGGAGGTTTGATGCTTATAAAAAAGCAAAGATAGAAGAACAGAATTCTATAAGCGGAAAAAATGTACTTTCTGTGAAGTCAACGAGTCAAGAAGAAGTTATACCAGGAAATTCAATCTCCTTAATTGAACTGCAGGGAACCTATGTGAATTTTTACGCAACAGGTACCGCATCTTTTGTGGATGAAAGTAACATTTATGGATTTGGACATTCTACTTCAATGTCTACCGGGGTTCCAGTTTACTTATCTAAAATGGTTACAATGATAGAATCAGAGGAGATAGGCTATAAATTATCATTGCCTACGGATGTGTATTTAGGTAAGTTTATAGGGAACAAACAAGAAGGTATTTTAATTGATAAAACTGCTGAAGAAGGAAATAGTGTTTGCAGTATTTTCACATCTATTTCAATCGGTAATGGAGAGCCAGTCATTGATACTCATAAATCAGCTAAATTCGAAGGTGATGATTACAGGACGGAGTATCATGTTAGAAACTTACCTCCTTTTTTGGTGGATCAATATATGAGTGCCAAGTTTGATAATCTTTATACTTATGTAAAGGCTGAAGGTGTCTTATCGATGATTTTTGATAATGGAGATAAAATAGAACTTAAATTTGATAGTTATGAAGAGAGAGGTTATGATTACTATCAAGTATATGATATTTACTATTATATTTCTAGTAAAATTTATACTTATTTAAACTCATCCTCAGGTGTTATAAGTGAGTTTTCTTTGGACGTAACAATAACGGATTATAAAAATACTGATGAGTAAATAGTTAGTTGATAATTTCGAGAACTCTATTGGAAACTGATTTAGGTTCAATAGTTCTCATAGCATCCTCATATCCCTCAAGCATTTTGTTTCCGTAAACAGAATAAGGGATATGAGGATACTTTTTTAAGTTAGGTGTAAAAGAATTTTCTTTTGGTTGATGAAAGGGTCTAAATCCGGCATAGGGGTGTGTTCCTCCCCAAAGTGTTATTGTTGGGACTCCATATAAGGCAGAGAAATGTCCATTTCCTGAATCCATGCTTAGCATACAGTCTAAGTTGGATATGAGTAATAATTCTTCTTTTAGTCTTATTTTTCCTGCAATGCAAACAGTATTCTTGCTCTTGGATGCAATTATATTGAGTTGAGAAACTTCCTCTTCACCTCCACCGAATAAAAGGATTTTTGTGTTTTGGTTTTCCGATAATGTCTCAATAATTTTCTCCATTAAATCTAAAGGATACCATTTGCTTTTATGTTGAGCAAAAGGAGCAATTCCAATTAGTTTGTTTTCGGTATTCCCAATAATTTTAACTAAGTTTTGGTTGAGGGTTTTAGCTGGGGCAAACGTAAGTTTTGATAAGTCGATAGTGTACCCTAATTCACGAAAAACATCGGCATAACGCTCATGGGTGTTTTTAAGTTGTTTGAATACTTTATTTTCGATGGCTACCAATGCTTTTTTTTCTGCTCTGCCTTTGTCTAAAGTTGCAGAAGGCGTTTTTTCAAAAAAGAAGTTCAAAAGTTTGGACCTCATGACATTATGAAGATCTGCTACAGCGTCAATATTCAAGGTTTTTAATTCCTTATAAAGTTTATAGATTCCTAGAATTCCTTTGTGTTTTCCTTTAGTGTCTGCAGCATAAAAATTAACATTCGGAATGTCTTCAAAAATGGGTTTTAAAAATGCTCTAGAAAGCATAGTGATTTTTGTATCTGGATTTTGTGCTACAAAGGCTTTGATAACAACAGCTGTCATCGCCACATCTCCCATAGCTGATAGACGAATGACCAAGATGTGTTTTTGATTTTTCATACGGAAAATTTTCTTGGGTAAATGTACATTATTTGAATGAAAGAATAGTAGATTCTGTCATTGTGAGATAAAAAAATACCGCATCTTTGCAGTTCAAATTATGTCTGATGAATTTAAGGAACATAGCCTTACTTGCCGCTTTTTCAACTGCTGTTATTTATGGTGTGTCTTATACTGTTGCGAAAGATGTAATGCCAGATTTTGTAATGCCTTATGCTTTGATCTTTTTTAGGGTTATTGGTTCTACTTTGTTGTTTTGGTTATTTGGTTTGTTTATTAAATCGAAAAAAATAGAAAGACAAGATTATCCTAGACTGGCTGTTTGTGCCTTGTTGGGGACAAGTGTGAATATGTTGTTTTTTTATAAGGGGTTAAATACTGCGTTGCCGATAGTGGCCTCTGCGATAGCGGTGGGAACGCCTTTGATGGTGTTTGTTTTTTCCGTTATTTTATTAAAGGAAAAATTAGTCAAATCTAGAATTATCGGATTGATAATCGGTTTGCTCGGTGCTTTTATTTTAATTACTTATAAGCAAGATTTAGAAGGAGGAGCAGGTTCGGTAATTGGGAATTTTTATGTGTTTTTAAATGCAGCTTTTTATGGTTTGTATTTGGTGGTGGTTAAAAAATTATTGGAAAAATACAATCCAATTCATATTATCAAATGGATGTATACCATAAGTATTCCAATAGTTTTACCTTTTGCGTACAGTGAATTGGTGATCATAGACTGGGTGTCAATGCCACGACATATTTATTTTGAGTTGTTTTTTATTGTAGTTTTTACAACGTTTTTTAATTATTTATTCAATTTATTCGCATTGACAAAGTTAAAGCCCACTACGGTTAGTGTATTTGTTTATTTACATCCTGTATTTGCTTCCATGTATGCCTTATATGTTGGTAGTGATTCTTTGTCTGTTGTAAAGGTTTCTACCACTTTGCTGATTTGTTTAGGGGTTTATTTGGTTACAAAACCAGTAAAAAAGGCTTCTTTAGGGAAATAATGTCCTGTTTGTTTTAATATGCCATCGGTTAGATATCTTAGAAAATCGTAAGGGGTAGTCTAGTTTAAAATCAGTAAATTTGCATAATTTTTAGATTCAATAGATGATACAATCCATGACTGGGTATGGTAAGGCTATTTTGCAGTTACCAACCAAAAAAATAACAATTGAAGTAAAATCTCTAAACAGTAAAAATTTAGACTTAAATACCAGAATGCCTTCTTATTACAGAGAAAAGGAGCTAGGGATTCGTAAGCAACTTGCTTCTAGTTTGGTAAGAGGAAAGGTGGATTTTTCAATTTATGTGGAAATGACAGGAGAGGAGACTCAAACAGTTATTAATAAGCAGGTAGTTGGTAAATACGTTAAGGAATTAAAGGAATTGTCTGAAGGGACAGATATTCAATTTTTAGAAATTGCTATGCGATTGCCAGATGCATTGCAGTCTGTTCGAGAAGAGATTGATGAAACGGAATGGGAACAAATTTCTTCTGGGATTGATACCGCAATAGCTGAAATAGTTCAATATAGAAAGGATGAGGCTCATTCTTTAGAGGCAGATTTTAGAGAGCGTATCAAAAATATTCAAGTTGCTTTAGAAGAAATCGAAAGATTAGATGAGGAAAGATTGGATCACGTAAAACAGCGTTTGAGAAAAGCTATTGATGAACTGAGTGTAACGATAGATGAAAATAGATTTGAGCAAGAACTTATTTATTATCTAGAAAAATTAGACATCAATGAAGAGAAAGTTCGTTTGGCAAATCACTTAGAATATTTTCTAGAAGAGTTGAATAATGAAAAGTCTGATGGTAAAAAGTTAGGTTTTATTGTTCAAGAAATAGGACGAGAAATAAACACAACAGGTTCTAAATCTAATTACGCAACCATGCAACAAGTAGTGGTTCAGATGAAGAATGAATTGGAGAAAATTAAAGAACAAGTATTGAATATTTTATAATTCAAACGGATAAGTAAAGAATAATGGCAAAAGGAAAATTGATTGTTTTTTCAGCTCCTTCTGGGTCTGGTAAAACTACCATCGTAAGACATTTGTTAACCGAGAAAGCATTAGGTTTAGATTTTTCTATTTCTGCTACTTCAAGACAAGCTAGAGGGCAAGAAGAACAGGGTAAAGATTATTATTTTTTAAGTCCAGAGGAATTTAAAAAGAAAGCTGAAGCTGATGCCTTTTTAGAATGGGAAGAGGTGTATACTGATAATTGTTATGGAACCTTAAAATCTGAATTGGATAGAATTTGGAGTATGGGAAAACATGTGGTTTTTGATATAGATGTTATTGGAGGTTTGAATATTAAAAAACAATTTCCTGAAGAAACGTTGGCAGTTTTTGTAAAACCACCTTCTGTAGAAGAAATGGAAAAGCGTTTGCGTTTGCGTCAAACAGATAGTGAAGAAAAAATATTGGAGCGTGTAGCAAAAGCAGAGAAAGAAATTAGCTATGCTAAAGATTTTGATGTGATTTTAATTAATGATGATTTAGAGGTTGCTAAAAAAGACGCTTTCAATCTTGTGAATAATTTTATTCAAAAATAAGAGCCATGAATATCGGTTTGTATTTTGGAACGTTTAACCCTATCCATGTAGGGCATTTGATTATAGCGAATCATATGGTTGAAAATTCTGATTTAGATGAGGTTTGGATGGTAGTAACGCCCCATAACCCTTTTAAGAAGAAAGCCACTTTGTTAGATAATTATCAAAGATATGAGATGGTGTATCAAGCAGCTGAGGAGTATCCTAAAATCAAACCAACGGATATTGAGTTTCAGTTGCCACAGCCTTCTTATACTATCAATACGTTAGTTCACATTCAAGAAAAGTATCCTAAATATCAATTTAGTTTGATCATGGGAGAGGATAACTTACAGAATCTTCATAAATGGAAAAATTATGAAGAGATTGTGAATAATCATAATATATATGTATACCCTAGAGTTTACGAACAAAAGAAAGAAGTTTCATTTGCAAATGGAAGGGTACATAAAATAGACGCTCCTATTGTTGAGATTTCATCAACCCATATAAGAAAATCAATAAAATCAGGTAAAAATGTAAAGCCATTATTACCACCAAAAGTATGGGAGTATGTAGAGCGAATGAATTTTTATAAAAAATAAATTTTGAGGGCCATACTTAGTATATTTGTGGAACTAAATGAAGACGACAAAGAATAATTTAAAGAAAAAACTAACCAAAAAGTTTAGGCTTGTGGTTTTAAATGAGGCTTCTTTTGAAGAGAGGTTTTCGTTTAAATTAACACGTTTGAATGTGTTTGTTTTTGGTGGGATTTTCAGTATTATTTTAGTTGGAATTACGGTAATTATTATTGCCTTTACGCCTATAAAAGAATACATACCGGGGTACTCTTCCACAGCTTTAAAAAAGCAAGCAACTTCATTATTTTATAAAGTAGATTCATTACAATCAGAGGTAGATATACTCACAAAATTTACAGCTGCGATACGTCCAATATTGATTGGAAAAGATACACTTGTGGATGTGACCCTTCCTTATAAAAATGTGGCGGTTGATGAGAGTAAAGTTCTTAAGTTTCCAGTTAGAAATGATTCTATTGCTGCCCTTATCGCAAAGGTTAAAAAGGAAATGGATAGTACTTATAAAGCCTTTTATAAGAATCAAACAGATTTATTACAAAAAAAGCATCAAGAGACAGAAGGTTCTTTGCAAGATTTGAATAAAAAGAATTTGGATCAATTAAAAGTGGAGTTTGTTTCCACTATTGAAAGGCAGGAAGATTCTTTACAGCAATTGAAATTGAATATTCTTTCCTTTACCAAAGAAAATTCGGAATTGAAAAAACAAATAGCTTTAAAGGATATTGAGTCCAAACACAATATGCAGTCTCTTTCCAAAGAAAAACAGGCATCCTTGGCGCTTCAAAACAAAAATTCTGAGAAGGCTAGAAAAGAAGTAAAAGAGTTGCTGCAAAAGGAATACAAAGAAAACGAAGGAAAATTATTGGCATCACATCAAAAGGAGCTGACCACTTTAAATGCTTCGTTGTTTGAAAAAGATGCAATTATTGATAGTTTGACTTTTCAGGTTTTAGAACAGAGACAAAAAAAGATAGGTGAAATAGCTAACGAAAAACCTTTCAAAGAGGTAGATGAATCTGCAGAAAAATTATTGGTGAGATCCTCTAAAGATTCTATTTTTAGAGAAGATGTAGAAAGAGAAGACAGATATAGTTTGTTTGATTTTGAAACTAGTAAAACAGACGAAGTCGTTTTTTTTGCTCCCGTAAAAGGAATAGTAACCGATGGTTATAGTGTAAAAGACAAACATTTTGCAGTAGATGTGGCAGTGACCAAGGGTACTGGTGTAAAGGCGGTTGCCGATGGTACAGTACTTTTTGCGGAATGGACAGTTGAGACAGGATATGTGGTGATTATAGAACATGCGAACAAATATATATCTGTTTACAAGCATAATGAGGTATTGTATAGGGATCAAGGAGATTTGGTGAAATCTGGAGAGGTGATTTCTATGGCAGGGTCAAGCGGAGAATATAGCACAGGACCGCATTTGCATTTTGAAATGTGGTATCAAGGGTATTCCGTGAACCCAATAAATTTTATTGAATTCGAATAAATGAGTATAAAAGCAGCATTTGCAATTCCGTTTGCAAAATTCATAGAGAAGAGAGTGTATAAATGGGCGAAAAAACCCATCGAAACTCAGGAAAAAGTACTTCAGAATTTAATTTCTGAAGCAAAACATACTGCATTTGGTAAGGATCATAATTTTGATACGATCAAAACGTACGAAGACTTTAAGGCGAATGTTCCTGTCGTAGATTATGAAGGATTACGTTCTTATGTAGATCGTGTAGTTGAGGGAGAAAGCGATGTATTATGGAAAGGAAAGCCATTGTATTTTGCAAAAACATCTGGAACTACTTCTGGAGCTAAATATATTCCGCTTACCAAAGAATCTATGCCAACGCATATCAAGGCGGCGAGGAATGCTTTGTTGCATTATATTGCGCAAACTAATGATGCTTCGTTTGTAGATGGAAAAATGATGTTTCTTCAAGGAAGCCCCATTTTAGAGGATAAAAATGGCGTTAGTTTGGGAAGATTGAGTGGAATTGTTGCCCATTATGTGCCAAAATACTTGCAAAAGAACAGACTGCCAAGTTGGGAAACAAATTGCATTGAAGATTGGGATACAAAAGTTGAGGCAGTGGTAGATGAAACAATCAATGAAGATATGACTGTCATCAGTGGGATTCCATCTTGGGTTCAAATGTATTTTGAAAAACTAAAAGAGAGATCAGGTAAAACAGTTTCTGAATTGTTTCCAAATTTTAATTTTTTCATCTATGGTGGAGTAAATTTTGAGCCTTATAAAAATAAGTTTGAAGCCTTAATAGGGAAAAATATTGATTATATAGAATTATACCCAGCATCGGAAGGTTTTATTGCCTACCAAGATAGTCAAGTACATAAAGGAATGTTGTTGCAGTTGGACAGTGGAATGTTTTATGAGTTTATTCCTGCAGACGAGTTTTTTAATGAAAACCCAACTCGTCTTTCTATCAAAGATGTCGAATTAGGAGTTAATTATGTAATTATTTTGAATACTTCTGCAGGTTTGTGGGGTTATAATATTGGTGATACGATTGAGTTTACAACCTTAGAACCATATAGAATTCGAGTAACAGGACGTATCAAGCATTTTATTTCTGCCTTTGGTGAGCATGTTATCGGTAAAGAGGTTGAGCAAGCCTTAAGAGATGCAATGGAAGGAACAGAAGTGAATATCAGTGAATTTACTGTGGCACCGCAAGTAACTCCAGAAAGCGGACTTCCATACCACCAGTGGTTTATTGAGTTTGAAAATGCTCCGAAGGATTTAAAGGTTTTTGCCGACAAAATAGATTCGTCTATGCAGTCTCAAAATATTTATTATTTTGACTTGATTGAAGGAAAGGTGTTACGACCTTTGGAAATAAGCAAGGTTAAAAAAGGTGGTTTTCATGAGTATATGAAATCCATTGGGAAATTTGGTGG
>NZ_JAQWGB010000204.1 GCF_029238425.1 Flavicella sp. | reverse complement strand
GGTGAAAAATATGAGTTTACAGTGGCTGTAAAAATGGATGGTACGGGTGGTGCTAACTGGAAAGGGAATTATTCAGTAAAGGTTTCTTCGGGAAGTAAGGATAAAACACATTCATATGGAAAGGAAGAAATAAAAGAACCCAAAGAAGGAGAGTGGACTTTACATACGATCTCTTTTAAAGTGAAAAAAGGGAAGACAAATGTAAGTTTCCAAGTATATAGATGGAAACCTGATGTTCAAATTTCTGTAGATAATTTTAAACTTGTAAAAAAATAGAATTCTTAACTTTTGATAAAACTCCTTCAGCTCTGAAGGAGTTTTTTTGCTAAAATCTGAAACTTTTGTGATAATTGCTAGCATAAAAATGGTAGCAAGTTGGATTAATTTTATAACTCAACTTAAAACATTAGAAATGAAAAAAAATTACACAATTATTTTAGTATTATTTGCTTTTACTTATTCCGTAAAAGCTCAAGTAACAGATGACTTTGAAAGCTATACTGATGGATATGATTTAGTCGCTAATACGGCATGGGGGGCTTGGGACAGCAATTCATTCTTAGGGTCTGATGGAACTGGTTTTTACACGCCGTTTGAGGGAAGTAAAATGGGGATTACAGGGAATGATGTTACTCCTACATATGGAGTCTTTTTAGTGGCAAATGATTATGTTATGACGGTTTATACAAAAATTGATGCGGATCAAAACTGGAAAAGAACTCGAACAATCAAAGTATCTACAGGTAATGGGGAGTTAGCAACTTCAACTGTTGATAATACGGACAATGGTTGGGTTAAAACAGATTTGTTATTTACAATAGATGCTAATATTTGGACTACTGTAACGTTAAACCATGGCAATGGATCTGGACTTCCAATGGGAGTAGATGCTTTTAGTATTGCTGTGGCACCTACGGCAACAACCATTGATCAAAATTCTTTTCAATTTGGTGTGTTTCCAAATCCGGTAGCAAATGTTCTGAGTATCCAAACAGAAGAGGAACTTACTTCTGTTGAAATAGTTAATTTAATGGGACGATCTATTCAAGTATTGCAGTCAAATGTAAAAAACATAGATGTTTCTTCTTTAGCACCAGGTGTGTATGTTGTCAAATTGACGAACCTGAATGGTGGTGTTTCTTTGAAGAAAATAATAAAAAATTAGTTTCAGGTTTTTATTAGGTTAAAAGCTTTCATTGTAATTGATGGAAGCTTTTTTTTATCTCATTCAAAATTATAAATTATGTACAAACATGTAGTGTTATGGAAGTTAAAAGATTCAGTAGGAGGGGAAAATTGCTATGAACTCTCTAAGGAAGTAAAAAGAAGACTACAGATTTTACCAGATCATATATCAGAAATAATTGATTTTGAAGTAGCCATAAATATAGGAGATTACGGGGCTTCTTTTTTTGATGTAAGTTTGGTTTCTACTTTTGAAAATAGGGATACCTTTTGGGCATATACCAACTATCCTATACACGATGAAGTAGTAGCTTACATACAATCCATTCAAGAAGCGGAGCATATCGTTGACTACAGGATTTAAAAGATGGAATGAAAGTAAAAAGCCGTAAACTGATTGTTTACGGCTTTTTTATGATTGATAGAAATCTTTAGTTACTTAGGAATAAAAGGTTTGTAAAGTTGCTGTTATAGCTCTAATTGGCTAAGGCAGAAGCATAACTGTTTCTATAGACTCCAGCAGACACTTTTTTTATGTTTTTAAAGATTCTATTAAAACTAGAAAAAGAATTGAAACCGGTATCAAAACAAATTTGTGAAATGCTTTTCTCACCATTGATCAGCATTTGACTCGCTTTGGCAACTCTAAACTCTCGTAAAAATTCAAAGGCTGTTTTACCCGTTTTACTCTTAAAGTATCTACAGAAAGAATTGGTGGTCATAAAAGATACCTCAGCCAAATCTTCTAAGGTAATTTCCTTGGCGTAGTTTTCAGAAATATAATTGATTACATTATGTATTCTGTCCTTTTTTTCAGATTCATTAATTATAAAATTAGGGCTAGACAGATACTCAAAATCTTCTTCTTCAGAAAGAAGATTTAAAGCTTGTAATAAATTCAATATTTTTTCTGCTCCAGAAGCTTTTTCTAGATTGATTAAAATTTTTCCAACTTTGCGTATGGTGCTTTGTGAAAAGTTGATACCTCTGCTTGATCTAGCTAATAATTGTTTTATTTTTACCATTTCAGGCAAATCAAATACAGAATTACCGTCAAATAAATTTGAAAATTTTATGACAATATAATCTACAGATTCATTTTTAGAAATACTATCATTTCTAAATACATGGGGTAGGTTTTTACCCATTAAAATTAATTCTGGGTCATCAAAATAATCCATGCTATCTCCAATAATTCTTACACCATCTCCTTTGATAGTGTATATAAGTTCAAATTCTTCATGGTAATGCCAGTCACCCCCATAATATGGGGTTTTTCGACGTTCAGAATAAAAAGATTGAAAATCATTTTTCTTGGTAGGATTATATATTAATTCCATAATAGATAATTTTAAAGGTTATTGATTTAGTTGCTTTTTTAGGCTTTTAGCCATTTTCTCTTTGGTTTTCTTGAACTTAGAATCTTTTGCAAGATTATTCCATTCATAGGGGTCGGTTATGTGATTGTATAATTCTTCCGCTCCATTGGCATAACGGATGTATCTATAGTTTTCAGACTTGACAGCGATGTGCTGTTCTTTAGGATGTTTTGATTTCCAACTAGCAATGATAGTCAGAGCAGTATCAGGACCATCCCATTTTTTTGTGAGAGGATCTTTTAAAAAGGGAACCAAACTATGTCCATCTAACTTTGCACCTTTTTTGTCGATAAGCGTACTTCCTTTAAGTTTGCATAGTTCTTTTATCGTCGGGTATATATCTATCAATGAAACAGGATGGTTTACCGTTTTTCCTGCGTTCTTTTCATTGTTTAGTCCTCTAATAATTAAGGGTACTCTAGTTGTTTTGTCCCATAAACAATATTTAAATAAATAGTCTTTTTCGCCCATGTTATAGCCATGGTCACTAAATAAAATGACAATTGTATTGTCTTTAAAGCTACTCTCTTCTAAGGTATTTAAGGTTTGTCCTACCATGGCATCTGCAAAAGCAACACTCGCTAAATATGCTTGTATATAAGTTTGAAGTGCCCTTTCTTTTGAGGAGTATCCTTCTGTTAATGTTCTAAAAGCCATTCTTCCCCTAGGTTCTTTTCCTAAACTATTTTCTTGGAGTTTTGTGTCGTCTTTATCGTTTTCTTTTAGAACCGGAATTTGAACTTCATCTAGGGGAAATAGATCATAATATTTTTGGGGTACTACTAACGGTGTATGTGGTCTGATAAATCCAATGCCCATAAAAAAGGGTGTTTTAGAGTTTTTCTTTGCGAGTTCTTTTATTTTGTTTTTAAAATAAAGGACACTTTTTTCGTCGGTTAATAAATCTCTATTTGTTTCGCTATTGTATTTAAAAGGGCCTTTTGTTTTCCAGTGAATATTGTACCAGCCTTTATAACCTGGTGCAGTATCTGTTTTTTTTACATTGGGAACATCAGCTAGGGAGGTAAAGGTTGCGTCTAACGCTCCTAATGCTCCCATTTCTGATGGATTGCTGGGGTGGATTATTGTTTTTTTACCATTATATGCTAAGGGACCATAATCTGCTATAGCTCCCATTTCGGTCCATACATTGGGCTTAGTTTTGTGAAATATTTTTCCTGTTTGATAAGCATTATATCCGTTGTCTTTTACATATTCTGGAATGGATTTAGAGTGCATCAATATTTCGTTCTTGGTCCAATCGCTAAAGCCCCAATACTTTGAAGTTACCGGTGATATACCATTCATAAAACTGGCTCTAGACGGAGAACATACCGGGACATTTGCATGCGCGTTTTTAAACAAAACACTTTGAGAAGCCAAACGATCTATGTTTGGAGTGTGGGCCTGAGGATGACCTCCCATGACACCAATATAGTCGTTAAGGTCATCTAATACAATCATCAATACATTGGGTTTCTCTTGTGCATTTAGGCAACTTAGAGAGAAGCATGTTAGAAATATATATGTAATTTGTTTGAATAACATTACCTTGTTTTTATTTGTTTGGAACAGTGTATTAAATAAACCACTGTGTTTACAAATTTATGAGGGAATGTTAAATTTTTGTGAAACCATATCAGTCATATGACAGGTCTATTTCGTCAAAGTTAGGGGGTGTGTTTAGGCTACTTGTATATAAATAAAGGCCTGAGACGTGTTTTTGTAATTATTGAGAATGTTGTAAAAAACAGAAAATTATTTGGGTTTTGAATTAACTCCTTTGCTATATTTGATGGGTTTTTGTGAAAATATTTGACATGTTTCCATAGGTGAAATATCAGTTAGGAGGATTTCTCATCTCTATAATCAGAAGGCAAACAACCAAATTGTTTTTTAAAGGATTCCCTAAAATATTTATAATCATTAAATCCTACATGTAAAGAAACAACGCTCAATTTGTCATTGGTAGTTAGAATTAATTCTGCAGCCTTTTTTAATCGAATGGATCTAATAAACCCTGTAAGTGATAATCCTGTCAAAGATTTAATTTTTCTATAAAGAGAGGATTGACTCATAAATAATTTATCCTGCATCATTTTTATATTAAAATCTTCATTATTTAAATTGGTTTCAACCAACAGAATAGCTTTTTCAATAAATATATCTTCAGGATTTTGTGTTTCCGATTCTGTTGAGCTTGGTTGAAAACGAACTTTGTTAGAAAAATATTCTCTGATTTTTGTCCTATTCTGCAACGCACTTGAAATTCTTGCTTTTACTACTTGAGGATCAAAAGGTTTGGTGATAAAATCATCGGCACCGGTTTCTAAACCTTGAATTTCATACATGTTAGAGGAACGTGCTGTTAAAAGTATGATTGGAATATGAGATGTAGTTATCTGAGACTTTAATTCGCTACTCACCGCAAGACCATCTTTTCGGGGCATCATGATATCGCAGAGAATCAAATCTGGAATTTCAGAAGACGCTATTTCAACAGCTTCCACACCATCTTTAGCAGTTAATATATTGTATTCTGTTTTTAAAAGTTGATTCAAATAATTTCTAATATCATCATTATCATCCACAACAAGAACCGTATTTTCTTTGGAACCTACTTGTAGGTTTTTAAGTTCGTCAATGGATTTATAACGTTTGATTTCTTCAGATGTGACGCTTTGAAGTTTAGCCGTGTTTTCCGCTGTAAGAGGGATTCTAATCATAAACTCTGTCCCTTTGTGTAGTTTAGAAACAACGTCAATAGAACCATTATGTAATTCAATTATTTTTTTTGTAAAACTCAAACCAATACCGCTTCCCAAAATATTTGAGGTGTTGGTGGATTTAATTTGGTAAAAACGATCAAATATTTTATTAGCTGCATCTTTAGTCATTCCGATTCCGGTGTCTTTTATACTGATGATACATTCATTATTTTCTTGAGAAATGTACAGTTGTATAGCGTCTCCTTTATTGGAATACTTTAAAGAATTCGAAATTAAATTACACAAAACGATTTCCATTTTGTTTCTATCAAAAGGAAATTGAATTTCTTTCTTGCTAGTCTGAAACGTGTATTTAATGTCTTTAGATCTGGCTTGCTCTTTAAAATAAAGGAACACTTCTTCGGAGAATTTAGCAAAATTTCCATTGCTTGCTGATAATTGTAACAAACCATGTTCTGCTTTTCTAAAATCCAATAATTGCGTGATTAGATTAAGCAAACGGTCAGCGTTTTTTTCCATGGTAACCAAACTATCTGTTAAATCAGCTTGCAGGTCTTTTCTTAAAATTAATTCTTTCAAAGGGCTTAATATTAAGGTTAGAGGTGTTCTAAACTCATGTGAGATATTCGTGAAAAATGTAAATTTGGCTTCGCTTAATTCTTGCTCTTTGGATAATTTGTCCTTTAATCTATATTGCTTCATTATGATAAAGACAAAACCAGCAAATATAGATAAGGATATTAGAAGATATAAAAAGTAAGCAAATGGACTTGCCCAAGGGGCATATTTTACATTGATGGACATAGTAACGGGTAGCGACCAGTCTTTGAAATTGGAGGAAGCGGCAACTTTTAAGTTATATTTCCCGGCAGGTAATCCAATGAAATTGATTTCGTTTTTAGATTTTAGATCATTCCATTTGGTATCCAAACCTTCAAGTTTATATCTATAATTTAAATGAGAATTTTCATTAAAGTTGGTCGTTCCAAAAGAAATCGAAAAAGATTTGATTGTATGGCTTATATCAATGTTTGAAGTATAGCTAAAATCTTTTGAGAGTACGGTATAGTTATGTACAATTTCACCCGCCGTAACATTTTTGTTTTCTATTTTTAAATTGCTGAAAAGCAATTGTTTGATGGGGGGGTTGGGTTGAATTTCTTTTGGGTTAAAAAAAGTAAGGTTGTCTGTTCCTCCTGCAAATATTTGTGAGCCGTTTTTTGTTCTAACTAAAGTTCGTTGGTTGAATAATTCTGTGCGGACACCTTCATTTCTTCCAAAATTAACAAATGAATCATCGTATGGATTGAATCGAATAAGATTGGTGGCTGTACTGAGCCATAAAAACCCATTCGGATCATTGGTGATTCCACAGATAAAATCATTTTCTAGGCCATTGATTTCTTTGTTATATTTGCCAAGTATTTTAAGTCTATTATTTTCGAAATGTAATTTATAAAGACCATCTGGGGTACCTAGCCATAGATAATTACTGTCAGAGAATAAAACATTTACAATATTGGGTAATTTTTCATCAAGGAGTTCAGAAAAATGAATGAATTGTTCAGATTTTTTATTGTAAAGATGTAATCCATTATAGGTCCCTATCCAAAAATTATAGTTTGCATCTTTGATGATTGATGTAACTCTATTACTATTGAGTCTGTATTTTTCATTTTTTGTGTGGTAGCGTCTGTATTTTTTATTGGGCATTTTATCATTAGAATTCACTAAAAAAATCCCTGATTGTTGTGTTCCAATCCACATTCGGTTTTTATAGATAGGTAAAAAAGCAGTCGCTTGAGCGATATTGAATTTTTTTATGATATGATGCTTGAAGTCAGAAAAAATGACCTGGTTTTTATTTCCCACTAAAACCATGTTGTTGTATTCATAAACAGCATATATTTTATTGTTTTTCCAGTAAGGGTATTGTTTCATTTTAGAGATATCTTCTCCATAAAACAATCCACTTCTCAAACTTCCGAGGTATACGTTATTCTTAGTTTGATGAATGCTTTGAATGTTGATTCCTTCCTTTAAAATAGGATTGCTGACAAATCCGTTTAAATTATAGAAACCTTTATTTTTTGAAAGTTTTACGATTCCTCCAAAGTCAGATGAAATCCATATGACATCATTTTTATCCTTATGAATATCTAGGATAATGTCATAATTTGTCGATTTTTTAGTGTTGGAAGGATATACCAAATCCATTTTTTTAAAGGCGTTTACCTCGTTGTTTGACACATATAATCCTTGTCCCCAAGTTCCAATCCATATTTGATTGTCATCATCTAAAAATAAAGTGGAAGTGAATGAAGCAGATATGCCTGTCTTAATTTTCGAGATTTTATAGTTGGATTTGTCTAGTTTATATAAGGCATGTGGGTTGTGATTATCCACGGTACCCAGCCAAAAGCAGTTTCTATCTACATCTTCTAAAAAAGTAGAGGGGTAGAATCCTAAATAGTAAGTTTTAGCTTCCTTTGTTTTGGGGTTGTAGTTATTTATGTTCCAATTTTGACCGTACCAAATAATTCCTTCTTTGTCTTTTTTTAGAAAACGTATTGCATTTGTTTCTAGGTGTTTGGAAAGTTTGGAACTTACGGGGTCAATAACAAAGATTCCATTTTCCTGTGTTCCAACCCAGATATGCCCATTATCATCTTCCTCAAATGCTTTTATCCGAAAAGAATCGTTTTTGTTTTTTGAGAGAATGTGATTGTATGAGGTAAGAATGTGTTTTTTTATATCTAAGTGTGCTAAACCCGCAGTTTTGGTTCCGATCCATAAGTTATTACGACTATCTACAAAAAGGGTTTCAATATTTTCATTTGTCAGTTCAGGGTATTTTGAACCTGGTTGGATATAAGAAAAACTGGTGCCATCATATTTGGTGATACCATTTTCGGTAGCGATCCATTTTACATTAAGAGAATCACTAACTACCTTAGATACGTAGTTGTGAGAGAGTCCTTGTTGGTATGAAATGTACTCATATAAATATTTTTGCTGCATTTCCTGTGAAAAGGAAATGAGGGTTGAAAAAAAGAAGATGAAATTAAAAATCTGCTTCATGCAAGTTAGGACTAAAATATTTATAGGGTTTAAAATAATAAATATTTTTGTGAACCGAAGCTTGCAAATTACCCAAACTAGAGATTTTACTTTTTATTTTGGAATATTGATGAGTTTTCTGAATGTTTTTTTTAATGAAAACGCACCATTTTAGATGGTGCGCCTTAGTCAAATCAAACCTTATTATATTTTTACGATTTTAAAACATTCCATAGTATTGTTGCTTAAAGTAGTTTTAATGATATACATGCCACTAGCATAGGAACTCATATCATAATTGTTGTTACCGTTTGAAGTTAAACTTTCTCTAACCCCAGAGATAGAAATAATTTCTACCTTTTCAATAGGAATTTCACTAAAAAAAACTCACGAAGTTCTTTATGATATTTCCATCGATAGTTATATGTTTTCGTTGAATACTTTCTACCGAAGCCGAAGGTGTTTTGGTCACTGATAAATTATCAAATTCAAAAGAATTAGTACCAAATTGATATAGCCTAAGTTTAAAACTTGTACTTCCTATAGGAGCAGTAAAAACCATGGTAACTGTTGAGCTCGTATTGTTACCCATATTAACTTGATGGTTACTTTCTTTAACGGTACCCACAGAAGCTGTGGTTTGAACATCTGATGTGTCCAATTGATCATAAGTAGTGTTGTCTGTAGAGGTTGCCAGTCTACAGTTTATTTTACCGTTCGAAGCATTCAAATCATAAGATATGGTATAAGCATCTCCAGGGGTACATGAAAAAGCAGGTGAGTTAAAATAATGATTTTTAAGTCCGCTATTGGGGAAGTTTGCCGACGTTGCTGCTACTTTTGTTGTGTTGGCTCCAACAGCGATAACACTTGTTACAGTTCCATCAACATTCATGGTGATTTCATCTTCAAAACTTGGAGTTATGTCTACTGTGATATCATCACCTATTTCTATAGTTACATCTTCAAAATCTTGCAAATATGGAGTGGTTAAATCGATCTGTGCGCTAATCAAACTGCTAAAAATTAAAAAGGCATAAAGTAATGTTGTTTTCATAAAAAGTTGTTTTAATTGTGGTTAGTTTATTCGTCTAAAACTATTAAGAAACAACAATAATCTGTTGCAGATAATTAAATCTAGCTAGCATAAAATTTTATTTTCATAGCATAAAAATTCATGCTTTCTTGTATTGAATATGATTAAAAAAGGCTTTAGCGTTATTCTTGTTGTAAAGAATTGTGCTAAAGCCTTAAATGAATTGTTTAGGTAGTTTTAAGTAGCTGTATAAGAGGGTTTTAGTTTTTTTTGTTCTTTCGTTGTAGTTTTTTTTGCCATTCTTTTGTATGAATCAAACCTAGGAATATTGGATCAATTAAATGCGAATCCCATTCTTGGCTTAATTGAGACAAGCGTTCAACATCTTTAGGATGTTTATTGGCAATATTTTTTGTTTCCCCAATATCATCTTTCAAATTATAAAGCTCTTTTTTCGATGTTTTTCCATTGATTACTAGTTTTAGATTGTTATTTCTAATGGTATGGAATTTCCCGTCAAATTTTCTTAAATAAATATTTTCATGTGGTTTGCCTTTTTGTGTAGCATTTAAAAAAGGAATTAAATTGGTGCCGTCAAGTGGTTTCTTCTTTTTTATTGGAGCTTTTGAAAGTGCTGCAATTGTTGCATAAATATCCAAAGAAGACACCGGTTCATGATAGATGCCTGGCTGAATATTGCCTTTCCATTGAACCGCATAGGGAACTCTAAAACCTCCTTCGTAAACGGAACTTTTCATACCTCTTAGCGGGCCGTTATTCGAGCCGTTTTTTGTTTCAGGACCACCATTGTCAGATAGGAAAAAAACCAAAGTGTTTTCGTCAAGATTCAATTTCTCTAGTTGGTCCAGAACCATACCCACACCGTCATCTACAGCACTTACCATCGCTGCGTACGTTTTGCGTTTCCCTTGCAGGTTTGGAAATCTTTTCAAATATTTTTCTGAAGCCTGCAAGGGGGTGTGCGGTGCATTATACGATAAGTATAAGAAGAAAGGTTTCTTTTGACTGTTTTCTATAAATGAAACAGCTTCATCTGAAAATTCATCGGTCAAATATTTTTTTGTTTGAATAGGAGTATGGTTCTTTAAAATCCAAGTTTTATAACTTTGATTTTCATTTTCAGCCGAGTAACTATCTTGGATATTCAAACTTTCAGGGAAATAATTATGTCCACCCCCTAAGTGACCAAAAAAGAAATCAAATCCTCTGTTCAAAGGGTGATTGCTTATATCAGCACCTAAATGCCATTTACCAATAATTCCTGATGTGTAATTGACTTTTTTCAAGGTTTCAGCCAAGGTTGCTTCTGATTTTGGAAGTCCCATATTTGGGTCGTGAGGACGGTATTGGGGGTTTCGTTCAAAACCAAAACGTTGCTGATATCTCCCTGTAATAAATCCCGCTCTACTAGGTCCACAAACAGAATAGGTTGTATATCCATTAGTACAAACAACTCCGTTTTTTGCAATACGATCAATATTTGGAGTTGGGATATCAGTACATCCGTTAAAGCCCACATCAGCATATCCAAGATCATCTGCCATTATAACAATAATATTCGGTTTGGATTTTTTCGTGGGTGGGTCTTTGAATAAATTATTACTAAAGACTTGACTAGTAAAGGCAACCAGTAAAAAGGTTATTGTGATCTGCTTTATTGCTAAAATCATAGGTGTAGACTGAGATGTGTTATTTATTTTTGATGTAAAAATGAAACGGTGAGGTCTGTTATTTAAGAATAGCCAACATTTCTTTTTTAAGTTGTTTTTTTATTTTTTTATAGTTATTGTCTTCAGCAATATTTTTCCACTCATGCGGATCTTTGTTATGGTCGTATAATTCTTCTTTTCCATTTCGATATAAAATATAACGATATTGCGCTGTCCGATAAGAGTAGTTCTGTTCTAATTTAGGATACTTGTTTCCATAGTTACCAACAATAGTAAGTGCACCTTTTGGTCCTTTCCAACCTTTTGTGTTTTCTAATAAAGGCCTTAAAGTGTGTCCGCCTAGGTTTCCACCATTTTTGTTTTTTTTATGATCACCTTCAATAGCACAATAATCTATTAAAGTAGGAAAAAGGTCCACTAAGGATACTGGCTGTGCTACTTGCAAACCTGAATCGGAATTTGGAGTTTTAATAATTAATGGAACTCTTGCACTTTTTTCCCAAGGGGAGTTTTTAAACAGGTAATTTTTTTCTCCCATTTGCCACCCATGATCACTTGTAAAAACGACAATTGTATTATTGGCAAACTTACTTTTGTTAAGAGCCTCCATAACTTTTCCCACTTGCTCATCGACAAAAGTTACACATGCTAAATAGGCTTGTAAAAAAGTTTTTAAGGCTAGTTCTCTATCTCCATCATAAGATTCAACCAGCAATTTATAATATTTAGGACCTTTTAGTTTTTGACTGAAGTTTTCATCCCAGAAAGTATCCTGTTTGTCATTAGGAATCCAGTCATTCAGCTCAATTTTATCTAAAGGATACATATCAAAATACTTGTCTGGTGCATGTAGAGGAGTGTGAGGTCTTACAAACCCAATACCCATAAAGAAAGGTTGCTGTTTTTCTCGTTTCTCAAGTTGAGCAAAATTTTCTACTGCCCATTTTGCGTGTTTTTCATCTTGTAATAAATCTCTATCAGCATCATTGATATAACGCATAGGTTTCATGTCCCATCCCATTACCCAGCCTGGTTTTTTGTATTCTCCTAGGCTAATACCAGCATCAGATAAACGCCCATAAGAACCGTCAATTGGGCCAATTGAGTTGTAAGGAGCAGGTACAGATGGATTGGCACCATTTTTAGTGCCATTGTTATAAAAAGGACCATAATTATGTGCATGTTTCATTCCCCACTGCATCCAGTCTTTGGTTGGTTTACCATGTGTAAGTTTTCCTGACCCCAAAGTATAATATCCATTCTCTTTAAATAGCTGAATGATGGTTTTGTTGTTTTTTAGAACTTTTTGCTTCTGCATCGGCGTCCATCCGAAATCGCCTGAATCATGCGGGTAGACCCCTGTAAAAATACTATTTCTTGAGGGTTGACAAACCGGAGCATTGGATTGTGCATTTAGAAATTGAACACCAGAGGCTGCTAATTCATCAATATTTGGTGTTATTACTTGTTTGTGTCCCTTAAATACACCTTGATAATCATTAAGATCGTCGCACATGATAAATACCACATTTGGTGGTATTTTGTTTTGAGATATCGTTTTTGATACAAAAAGTGCACAGAAGATAACATTTAAAATTACTTTTGAAATGATAGTATTAGAATTCATAGGATTAGATTTGATGTAAGTCAAATGTAGTGTTAAGAAATTATTTTAAAAGGGTGAAATAGTTTGATTTTCATTAGAAATAGACCAAAATAGCTGTCTTTAGTTTGTGTGCTTAGAAAGCGTAGGTGGTGTTTTCTAAATCCAAATGTAAAAGTTAAAAAATAGTTTTGATCAAATAATTGCTATGATATGTAGCATAATTTCAGTTTTTTGTGGCACATTTTTTATGATTTTTGAATTATTTTTTTACAAATTGATATGGTTTCATTTCTTCAACTTTTAAAACATATAGACCGTTTTTCAGATTTGTTACATCTATTTCTTTTATTGTCATTCCTGCTAAAACCAATTTACCATTGATAGTATATATTTCATAACGTATTTCGGGAAGTGTTGATTCTATGATTAGGGTATCAATAACAGGGTTTGGAAATATTTTAATTTTTTGAGAATCCTGTCTAAGACTGCTCAAGTTTTCATAAGTCGTTTCGTGCGCTCCAATATCTGTAGGGGAATACGCACTTAGAAGCGTTTGCCAATAATCATAGCCTCCATTGTTTCCGATTTCTAATCCAGTATTTATGATAGGAGAGTTTTCTAGAATTTTATAATCGTCTGCACTAAAACCACCTTTGTTTGTTAATAAAGGATCTTGGTTGAAAATTTCGTTTTGAGCAGTGTTATTAAATTGTATTTCGTTTGCGATATTTGGATAACTACCACTTCCGTACCATAAATTGGTATCGAAAAGATTATCATATCCGGGTGTCTCATCTGTCCAATCTAAATCTTCTTCTTCAAAAAGAATGGTTCCATCAACATAAAAAATATTATTTTTTACGGTATTGTCATGTACAGATTCTCCAATAACAATTCTTGCAGTCATTCCAGATTTTACATAGATTGTATTGTTATAGACATGATTGTTGGAAGAACCTACTCTTGGTTCATCTTCAAAACCTGTAAAATCGGAAAACCAAATGGTTTTACCCCATTGGGTATTTCCATTGATTCCCTTAATGCGCCAACCATCGTTTATACTGACGTTGTATCTATAAATACAGTTTGTGTTGGCTCCCATATATTCAGCAAATCCACCTTCGTTGTCAAGACTTAAATTGTATTGCACGATGAGGTTGTCATTTTCAATGTCAATATGAGCTCCACAAGAATCTGCCTGACCTCTTGCATGAGAAAATTCATTATGTTCTAAAATCCCGTTTTTGCATCGAACCGACCAAAATCCACTACCACGTCCGTGTTGTCTTGCATCTAAAGTTGAATCTCCAGTATAGGTAATTAAATTGTTTGTGATGTTGAAATCTGATACGTTAAAATAGACAATTCCTGAGCCTCCAATATGATGCATATAATTATTTTGCACTACAACATTTTTATGATACATGTTGGCAGGAGGGTTTGCATCAGGATTCCATTTGTTAATGCTGATGCCAACATAACCAATATCTGTAATTTCACAGTTTTGTATTGTAATTCCATCATAATAATTAGAATTACCGGTGCCGTCAGATGTAACATAAATTCCGTACCCTTTATAGGAATCGGTATTCTCAGTTCCCGAAGCGTTGTTGGGATAAATATTCTGTATTTTTATACTGTCTAGTAGAATGTTTTTTTGGATTCCAGAATAACCAACATGTGTGTAAAATCCGTATCGTGCAGTTTCAGCTCCTGCTTCTGGGGTAGTTGTGTCTTCCAAGGCATCGTTTTTTAATATTAGGTTGTGGAATTCTAAATTTTCTTTACCTGAAGCATCTATGCACTTAGAATAATTTCTAGCATTAATAATCGGATGAACTCCCGTTCCGTATTTGTCAAAAATAATGGTGTTGTTTAATGCTCCATTTGAAGGAGGCACTAGTGAACCAAAATATTCTTGATTTGTTTTAAATAAAATTTGGTCTCCTGGTTCGAACGTACTGTTGTTGATTTTTGTTATGCTTTGCCATGCGAATTCTTCTGAATGACCATTGTTAGCATCGCTTCCATTTTCTGCATCAATATAATAGGTGGTAGTATTGGGAACAGCAATTTTTCTTAAGGAAAAATCATCAATATGTACTTCGCTTCCTTGGTAATATCTGTAGATCGAGAAATTTATATTTTCGAAGTTTTCCAAAACGGTGAATGTAATTTCTGAGGATGTCCATTCATTATCTTCGGGAGAACTGATAACAACCGCTCCATATTCATGGCTGTTGCTTTGTGCTTTGATGGTGTGGTTTCTTTGCCAGTTGGTACTTTGATTTGTGATTTTGGTTGCTACCGAAAAAGAATAAGTAGCTCCTACTTCTAAACTCAAATATCTAACGAATGAAATATTTTCCAGGTTATTGCTTGATGCATATCCATTGCTGGAGCTATTGCCAAGTGCGTTAGAAACAGTTGCGTTCCATGTAGCGTTTGCATTCCAGCTAGAATAAAGTGTAGGGGATAGGTTTAATAGATCTTGGTTTTGTGAATAATTTTCAAAGTTATCATAAAAGATTACTTCTTGGGAGTTCATGTAAAATGAAATTAATAAGATCTTAAGAAATAGGGTTGTTTTGTTTAAATGATTCATTTATATAGTGTTAGGTTGGTTTAGTTGACCAAATCTAATCATACAAAAAAGGAAGCATTGCTCGTAAATTACCTACTTGGTTCAAGTAATTACCATAAAGATATTATTTGAACCAAGGGTAACAGACTAAACATAAATCAAGGGGTAATATTGTTTATGGCATAAGGGGGCTAATTAGGTGAGACTAATTTTCTTCATATAATTCTAAAAAATCTAGTACGAGAGCGTTTGGAAATTGTGTGTTTCCTTCAGGAACCACTTCTAGCAGACCATTGTTGATAACCAAACACATTTGTTTGTCTGGCCAATCTTCTTTTGCAATGTCTTTTCCTTTGGTTTTGGTATGAACTTTTTCTCCATCAATAAACCAATTCATTTCTTTAGAAGTCCATTGAAAACCATAGATATGCCATTTTTCTGAAGCATTATAATCTGTATGGAAGTGTTGAATTGGGATGCTATGATCTTCCTTGTTACTCCAGTGTCCATAGATGTAACGCATATACATTTCATCTGTTTTTTTAGTATTGAAGAATTTCCCGAAGTATTCCCAGATGTCAATTTCTGGTGGCCAACTGCGTTTTGGAGAGTCGTCTATCAACCAAATCGCTGGCCATACTTTGTCTCCTTTAGGAAACTTGGCTTTGATTTTTAAATAAATACCATTTTCGGTTCCGTTGAAGTTTATCTTTTGCAATGAATTGATCCAGCCTGTTGAATAGCCAAAGTCTCTTGAAGGATCTGTCCCTTTTATAGTTTCTTTTTTGTTTTCTAAATGCAATGCTTCATTAGCGATAAAAGTATTGTTATCTAAAACATAACCAGCATAATTGTTGTTTAATAGGTGCTCTCCACCCGTTTCTTTGTTCCATATCATTTTAATGGACGGATCCATATCATGTGTAAGTCCTTTAGACCAGTTCGCGGTATCAAAAAAAGTGAAATCATCTTTTAGGATGATATTATAGTTTTTTGGAACAGCACTTTTTATCACTGTTTCAGACACAGGGATTTCTACGGCCGTAAATTCTTGCGTAGAAACCTGACAAGATACGTTTGTTGATACAAGAATTGAAAACAAACAAGTTTTTAAAATAATGTTTTTCATAGTAGTTTGTTTTAGTTTTATAATAGCTTTTGAACACATAAAAGATTGATAGTTATTTTGCATTGCAAGCGCCAATATTGGGTGTTTGTTTTTTGAAGTTTACAGGGTTGCCATAAAAATCGGTCTTAGGGTATGTACTAATATCTTTAAAAATTCCTTTTCCAGCTCCCTCAACTGGTGGTCCTAGTTTTGAAATTCCAGCATCAATTGCACTGCTGTTTGCTTTTAGAATAAAACCTTCTCTGGTATGAGATGTGGCATCCACAAAATTGGGGTTAGTAAATAAGGGAGCCTTGTCTAAATTTGTAAATCTTTTATTGATGCTACCATGATATAAATTGTTTGACACAAATAAATCTGTATTATTGGTGTCTATGTGAACTTGTTTGTTTCCAATGTTCGAGTTGTTTATGGCACAAAATATATTATTATAGATATAACTATTTTCTCCTTTAATATCTATGGATGTAGCATAGGGTTGATCAATATAAATGGTGTTGTTGTAGATGTAACTCTCTGTAGGGTAGTGTTTCCCTTTAGGAACAACATTGTTTAGCCAAATAGTATGATTGCTTGTTTTCCATTTGGGATTCGCACGCCAACCGTCATTGATACTTACGTTAAATCTGTAAACGGAGTTTTTATTTCCTCCTAAGATTTCTACAAATCCTCCTTCGCAATCTTCCATATAATTGTATTGAATGAAGGTATTTACATTGTTGTGATCGACATGAATTCCATGTGAATCTAAATATCCTCGGATATGTAAACAATCATTATATTGAATTACGGTGTTGTAACAAGTCCATGTCCAAACAGCACTTCCTCGATTCGCCATCCTTGGGTCTGAATTATCACCTGGCCTGTCAAAAATGTTTTTTTCAATCAAGCAATTATATGTTCTAATGGGAAGAATACAAGTTCCTCCTGTTTTGTGAAATTTATTGTTTCTTAAAACAATGTCAGAATTGCAATTCTGTTTTTTTGAAGTATGAGATTTTGCTCCCCCTCCATGTTTTATATGAACTCCGAGCCTTTGAATATCGGTGAAATAACAATCTTCTATAAGTACACCTTGAATATTTTTAATATTGTTTTTGGTGTTGAAACTAGAGAAAAAACGAATTCCCGCAACTTCCAAACCGTTAAAAGCTTGTTCTCCTTTTTCTTTTAATATAGGTTTTGGTGCATATACATTTTTAACAGTTATTTTTTTAAATGAGTAATCTTTAAGTGTTCTATTCCCATCGTTTAAAACATAGATACCAAAAGCATCTTGATCTCTTACTCCTGTTCTCGGGGAAAGGCGGTTGTTTTGAATCTCTAAGTCAAAAAAATGAATATGCTCCTGATTGTGCACTAATATAGCTTCCTGGTAGTCACCACCCTGCTGAGGACCTACTTGTCCAGAGAATATTGGCTGTGCACCAATTCCATAAGAGGTGATAACAATAGGTTTTTTAGCAGATCCGGAACCATTGATGTTAAAGTGACCAACAAATACATCCCCTTTTTTGAATAATATTTTATCTCCTGGATTGAGTTGTGCTTTAGAAATTTTTTGCAAAGATTTCCAAGGAGCATTTTCAGTTCCTTTATTTTTATCATTACCGTTGGTAGAACTTACATAATAATTCTTTTGCGCGCTAAGAGCCGCTGTCATTAGTAAAATAAAAGTATATGTTAAAAATGAATGGTGTTTTATTTTTGTCTTCTGTGATTTCATAAAAAATTACTTTATAGAATGTAATATTACGAAGTTATTACGGTTGATAATTTGCTCTCATTATCATGTAACTATTAGTAATTACCAAGAAAAATGATAAACAGCGCTGAATTAATAGCAAGTTTCCATCAAAAAAATATATTTTTATCGAGGTATTTATAGAATAATCTCAATGACACACGATTTACTAAAAGAAAATATTTCAAAGAATCTCCTGTTAACAAAAGAGGAACTCGATCAGTTTTCTGCTGTGTTTAGCAGTAGGAAGATTTGCAAAAAGGAATATTTATTAAAACAAGGTGAGGTTTTTAAATATGAAGGTTTTGTGGTAGACGGTTGTTTTAGAGTTTTTTCCATAGATGCAAAAGGCAATGAAAATACCCTTTATTTTGCTGCTAGTGACTGGTGGCTTATGGATATTGATAGTTTTTTAAATCAAACACCTTCAGAATTAAATATTCAGGCTTTGGAAGACAGTACTGTTTTATTGATCAAAAGAAGCGATAAATTAGAAATGTATCAGAAATTGCCAGTGATAGAAAAACTTTTTAGAATCATGTCTCAAAAAGCATTAGTGGCTTGGCAAAGACGCCTGATTCATAGTAATTCTTTGACGGCAAAAGAACGTTATTCAAAATTTATAAGTACCTACCCGACAATTTGTTCTAAAATTTCAGACCGACATATTGCAAGTTATTTAGGAATTACTCATGAGTTTCTGAGTAAACTTAAAAAACAACTTATCAAGTAGACTAATTTTTTTGAGCTATTTCTCTTGTCACTTTTAACTAGAACAGGGGGTTTAATATTTGTGAAATTTCAATAAAATCTGGACGAAGATTTACGATCGGGTTTTTGCAAGCTTTGATTGTTTTCTCGATAGAATTGATAAAATCAGAATTACCTTTTCTGTCGGTAATCAATCCTAAAATATCTTCTAGAAAACATGCATAAGCTCTCACTTCTAATTTTTCTATACTTTTCGAATGAGTGGCAGTTTTGTCATAAAAAGAGGCAGCTCCAAAATCGCTGAAAACACATTTGCCTTCTGATCCGATTAAAATATTGTGTGCGTATAAATCACCATGATTGATGCCTTGAAGATGTAAATGTGCAGCAACGGAAGCAATACTTTTTGCTAAATTCAATATTTCGGTAGCAGATAGAGTTGCGTTATTGTCAAAAGTATCTCGTGTACAAGAATCTAAACTCGGTGGGTTTCCTAAGTTTTTATATTCCGGAGAAATAAGCTGTAAAATAAGTCCACTTCTTTGCTCAGGGTGATTTTTTATTTTTCCAAGAACTGGGATTAAGTTTTTGTGATTTCCTGCCGCCATCGATACTTGCATTTCATCATCTGGCAAACCATCGCTGGTAACAGATCCTCTAAAAATTTTCAAAGCTACAGGCTTGTTTTCTGATGCCCAAACCGCTTTGGAAATAATTCCCGACGCCCCTTCTCCTAAAATTTCTTTGACGTCAAAATCCTCATAATTGTATTCCGCCAACCTGTTGCTATGATTCACATTTAACGGGATGTTATTTCCACCAAAAGCTAGCCAAGATAATTTTGGCATTTCTAAAAGCCAATCAGGAATTGAGGTTAATTTGTTAGCTGCAACTCGCAATAGTTCTAAATGAGTGCATTTTTGTAATTCTATTGGCAACTCACTTAACTGATTTCCGGCAATTAAAAATTTTTGTAAAAGTTGGCAATCACCAATGCTTTTTGGTAGGACTTTGATTTGATTATCGGTTAAGATCAACCAATTCATGAATTTTGGGAAGGCATTTTCTGGTACCGTTTCAATTTGATTTGATTTAAAGCCAATCATCTTTAATGACTTACAAGATGCCAATACTTTTGGGAAAACAGTAAATTTATTTCTAGCGAAAAAAATAATCTTTAAATGTTTCAACTGACTTAAATTTTCTGGTAATTCGGATAAGTTATTATCAGATAAATCTAATACTTCTAAAGTATCAGCTAATGAAAAAATTTCATTTGGAAAGTTTTCAAGTCCGCAAGCCAACTTTAAAGTTTTGGCTCCTAATAATTTCCCTTGTTTTAAATCTTGTAACGTTGGTGTCATGCAAATAATTTATGACGCAAATGTATATTTTTCCTAAGGATTTTCAATCGTTCATAGAATTAATTACTACATTTAAAAACTTAAAAATTCTTGTTTCTCTTGTGAAAACTATGACTCCATCCATTGAAAATAATTTACAGAAATTTATTCCTTTAGAAAGCGCGGACTTAAATTTGTTTTTGTCAAAATGCGACCTAAAAGTTTATGCAAAGAATGATTGCTTTATTCAAAAAGGCAAAAAGTGTGATTATTTAGGGTTTATAGTAAAGGGGCTTTGGTCTGTGTGTATGATAAAGATGGTGATGAGGTAATTGATGAGTTTTCTTTGGAAAATGAATTTATTGCCGATTATAAAAACTTTATAGATGTAACGAATGCCGAGAAAGATGTTCGTTGCATAGAGCATTCAGAAATACTTGTCATTCAAAGAGAGGATCTTTACGAGTTATATGAAAAGCATCATAACTTTGAACGAGTAGGACGTTTGATTGCAGAATCCTTGTTTAAAAATTGGCAAGAAAAATCTATCTCTTTAGTTATGGATGACGCTAAAAAAAGATATGAAAAATTGATCAACATGAGGCCTTCATTAGTACAAAGAGTGCCTCAGTATTTGATTGCATCTTATTTAGGAATTACACCTCAATCTTTGAGTAGAATCAGGAAAGAAAAATAAATCCATTTGTTACCATAGGATAACCACCGTAGCTTTAGTTACATGCTACTTTTGTTTCATAACTATTTAAATAAAATAAACATGAAAAAAAGTGTATGTCTGATTATAGCTGTCTTATTTGGAATTATAGCGCAATCTCAAAATCATATGAATAAAAGCAAAAACGTTGTTTTTATTCATGGAGCTTGGTCAACTGGTGAGGTTTGGTCTCCATTTCAATCTTATTTTTTATCAAAAGGATTTGACGTAAATACTCCTACGTTGATAGGTCATTCCCCAAATTCAAAAAATGAATTGAATGGGTTAAGCATGGAAAATTATGTGGTTCAACTTAGAGAACTTATTCAACAAATGAACTCCAAACCTGTATTGGTAGCTCATTCTATGGGAAGTATTATTGCGCAACGTTTGGCAATGGAGAGGCTTGCATCAAAACTGGTGCTTATAGCACCTCCGGTAAATTATGGGATGATGCCTCCTTCTCAAAGTATTCAAACAGTTAAATGGGTTAACGGTATCGATCATTTGAAAGAGAATACGGGTAAACCTTCTTTTGATATCGCAGTAGAGGGGATGTTGTTCAATTTATCAGATAAAAAACAAAAAGAGGTTTATGGTAATATGGTGGATGAATCTGGTCTTGTATTGAAAGAGATGATCTGGATAAAAAATGTTTTTGGCTACAAACCAAACAAAATAAAATATTCAGAAATTAAGATTCCAGTACTTATTGTGTCAGGTGGGAGAGATAAAGCTTCGCCTGTTAAAATTGGAGAAAAATTAGTAAAAAAGTACAATGGAAATGCTGAGTTAAAAGTTTTTAAAGAGAATGCTCATTGGATGCTAGAGGAAAATAATTGGAGAGAAATTGCTCTGAGTATCGTAAATTGGATAGAGTAAAGTGCAAAAGATCTGTATTCTTAATTAGAATACAGATCTTCTTTTATTTAATAAATAATAACTGTAACTTACTTGAATCCAATTAAAACTTATGTACTATGAAATCTAAAGAATATAGTAACGGAGAAATTACAGTTGTATGGCAACCAGAAAAATGTATTCATGCTGGGGTTTGTGTGAAAACCTTACCTGAAGTTTATAAGCCTAATGAAGTGCCTTGGGTGAAAATTAACAATGCCACTTCAGATCAATTAAAACATCAAGTAAATCTGTGCCCTTCAGGAGCC
The DNA here is from genome assembly GCF_029238425.1 of Flavicella sp. Classification (GTDB taxonomy): domain Bacteria; phylum Bacteroidota; class Bacteroidia; order Flavobacteriales; family Flavobacteriaceae; genus Flavicella. The sequence goes on along the minus strand of NZ_JAQWGB010000204.1, from coordinate 8,104 downwards.
TTGTCGATAAAATAAAATGAATTACAACGATAAAAAGTTTAAAGCTGTTGAAAATTCACAACATGGAGAAACTTCTGAAAAAACAGTTTTTCACTACAAACAAATCGGAACTTTTTTAACGGCTACCTATACTGGAGGTGTTATAGTAAAGGGACAAATATTGGGTTCAGTGGCAAAAGATGGGTCCATAAAAATGTGTTACCATCAAATAAATTCAGTTGGTGAATTAAGATCAGGAATTTGTGAGTCGAAACCAGAAATTCTTTCTAACGGCAAAATTCGTTTGCATGAATCTTGGCAATGGACTACAGGGGGGGGTGAAAAAGGTACTTCAATCGTTGAAGAGCTATAAATTAAATAAATCTTATGAATAAATTACTAATATTGGTGCTGGTGTTTGCAAGTTGTGCTACCCAAACTCAAAAATCTACGGACGATTTAAATTTGGCCTCTAAGCTGCAAGAAGTTTCAGAGATAAATATATTAAGAGATAAAAACTATCATAATTGGGGATCTTCCATCGTAAAGGCGGAGGATGGAAAATATCATATGTTTTATGCTCAAATGTCTAAAGAACTTGGATTTAGTACTTGGTTGACAGATGGAATTGTTTCTCATGCGGTGTCAGATCATCCGGCAGGACCCTATGTTTTCAAGGAAGTTGTTTTGAAAGGTAGAGGAAAAGGGTACTGGGATGCCCACACGGCACACAATCCTAGAATTAAATATTTTGAGGGAAAATATTATTTATACTATATGTCAACGAACGTCGGCGATAAGGAATTGACTGTAGAGGAATTCGCTCAGGCACGAAAAAGTGGAATTTCAAATAAATATCGTGCTTTGGTAAGAGAGAACCAAAGAATTGGTGTTGCTGTTTCTAATAGCATTAATGGACCTTGGGAAAGACTTGATGTTCCTATTGTTCTTCCTTCAGGACCGATTGCGCAAATCACTTGTAATCCAGCCTTGACGGAAAGACCAGAAGGGGGGTATATTATGATTTTAAGAGGAGACAAACCAAATGTAAAATATGCAAATGGTTCTTCTCCAACTCAGTCTGAATTGATAAGAAGCCAGGCTATTGCTTTATCAGAAAGTCCTGTAGGTCCTTGGGAGATACAACCCAAAGCTGCTGTGGGAAATTTAAACTCTGAAGATCCAGCAATTTGGTATGATCAAAAGAGAAAAAGATATTATGGAATTTATCATGCTTTTGGATATATGGGAATGATAACCTCTACGGATGGTATCAATTGGGAAAAAGCAAAGCACTATAAAGTATTGGATAAAGCGATTAAAAAATCAGATGGGACAGAAGTCTCTGTGCATCGATTGGAACGACCTTATGTATATGTTGAAAATGGGGAAGCTTTGGTATTGACGGTAGCTGCTTTGGATATGGATGGAAATGCATATTCTTTATGCATTCCCTTAAAATGATACCGATTGATAGTTTGAAATTTGAATAGTTAATCTTAGTTTAGCCTAGTAGAAATTCAATAAAGAATAAAATATTTTAGCATGACTTTTAAAAAGTTTTTTCTCAGTTTATCGGTGGTACTTTTAGTGGTTTTAAGCAGTGTGTCTGTGCAGGCTCAAGAAAAAAATGAAACGGATGTGGTCAGTATCCCTGAGCCATTAATGTTTGATTTGGTTCGTGGTTTAGGCGCTAAGAAAGGGGAATTAGAGATAAATGCATTGGCGGACTTTCCTATAAATGATGGAGCCAATAGAGGAGTGGATTGGGCACCAGAAATTGAATATGCACTATTTGATAATTTTGCGGTGGAATTGGAATTTCCCATGAATGATTTTGAATTGGAAGCCTATAAAATGGCAATACAATGGACTATGGGGAGTTCAAAAAACAACAAGTTTATCCATGGGATTCAGGTAATAGGAGAATCCTATACACATATAAATTTATTGGAGTTGAATTTTTTATATGTACCAGCATATAGGTTTAATGAAGTTTGGAGTGCCATTGGTTTGTTTGGAGTGATGCTTGAGTCTGGTAACGATGCTGCAGAAAAGAATTATACCATTTTGTTAAATGCTTCTGTCTTTGCGGATATTAATGAGCGTACTGTAGTTGGTTTAGAAATAAATAACTCTGATCCAACATTTCAAGGTTTGGATGATAATGAAATGGAATTATTGATATTGCCTCAAGTTCATTTTGAATTTGAAAAAGGATATTCCTTACAACTTGGTTTCGGAACAAAATTTTATGATAGTGAGGCAGATGTGTCTGGGGTGGCTAGAATAATTAAAACTTTCTAATGCACTAATCGATTTTGTATGATAGAGGAAATTCCACACATAGTTTTCAATCCAGGTTCGGAAGAAAATTTTGGTTTTGAAATTGTCCCTATTGAAAACATTGCTTCTAAAAAAGAAGCACAGGGACATAACCCCGAAAAACCGCATCAGTTAAAATTTTACAACTTTATTTTTTACACCAGTGGAAGAGGACGACACTATGTAGATTTTAAATGGTACCCTGTAGAAAAAAACACCTTGGTGTATCTTACAAAGGATCAAATCAATGCCTTTGAGTTTTCTAATGAGTTGAAAGGGTATTGCTTGATATTTACGGAAGCTTATTTTGTCAGCTGCTTTCCGAATATTACAGAAGATTTTGTTTTTCGTTTGTTCAATTCTCAGTTATTCTCGCCAATTTTAAAGATACCCGATAATTCGGAATTTGAAATGTACTTTAGACTTTTACAGTCTGAGTATGGTAAAGAGAACTCCTTTAATCAGAGAAATGTTGTCAATTCCCTTTTTATCATTTTATTGTCAAAAGCTGAAAGCATTAGGAAAACGAGAAGTTCGGACATAAAGGATACCTCAAAAACACGCTGCTTTCATCGGTTTACGCTATTGATTGAAAAGCATTATAAAAAAACAAGATCAGCTTCTTTTTATGCCAAAGAATTGGCCATTACTTATAAACATCTCAATAGCATTTGCAAGGATCTTGCTCACAAAACCGCTAAAAATGTGATTGATGATTTTGTGATACTTCAGGCAAAACGAAGACTGATCAATGCAAGGATAAAAAGTACAGATTTAGCCTATGAGCTAGGTTTTGAAGATCCTACAAACTTTACCAAGTATTTTAAAAAAAATACGAGTTTCACCCCAAATTCATTTATAAAGTCATTAGAAAAATAAATAAGGTTCGACTTTTACCATTTTTATCCTGAATTGTATCTTCCTATATGTGGACTGTTGACGCATCTTTGTAGTATAAAAATCTACACATATGAAACGTTTATTTACCACAGCAGCAGTCGCATTATCAATCATAGCATGCAGTACTGCAAAAAAAGAAGTAACTATTAAAAGCAATCAAAAAAAGGAAACTAAAATGGAATTATCAAACAAAGAAAAAGCAGCAGCACTAATCACAAGTTTAGAAACGGGAGATCAATCAACAATTGCCTATATCAATCCAGAGAAATACATTCAACATAACCTTATGGTTGGTGATGGACTAAAAGGTTTTGGTGAGGTGTTACATCATGCTCCAGAAGGAGGTTTTAAAGCGGAAGTGATTCGCTCTTTTCAAGATGGAGACTATACTTTTTCTCAAACAAAGTATGACTTCTTCGGCCCAAAAATTGGATTTGATGTATTTCGTTTTGAAAATGGTTTGATTGTGGAACACTGGGATAATTTAATTGCTATCCAGCCAAATAATCCTAGTGGTAGAAGTCAAATAGATGGTGCTACAGAAATCACAGACTTGGATAAAACAGAAAGTAATAGAAAAGTTGTAGAGAATTTTATCGATTCAATTTTGTTCAAGCATCAATCCAATTATACAGATTATATCAATCCGAAAAAATATGTACAGCACAATCCAGCAGTTGCTGATGGATTAGAAGGTTTTGGAGCTGCGATGCAATATTTTGCTGAAAATGGATTGGTTATGGAATATGAAAAAACACATAAAGTTTTGGCGGAAGGAAATTTTGTATTGAGTATTAGTGAAGGGAAATTTGGCAAAGGAGAAGCTACTTCGTTTTACGATCTATTTAGGTTGGAAGATGGATTGATAGTTGAGCATTGGGATGTTATAGAAGCTATTTTACCAGTGTCGGAGCATAAAAACACAAACGGTAAATTTAATTTTTAATATTTTTCTAAATTACCATGATAGAAAAAGATGAAAAGGTTCGAGGTTTTATTTTTCGAACCTTTTATTTCTTTCGATAAAAATCACTAAGCAAATAAAACTGAGCGTTTACTTAATACTCTATGATGTGAGTTCCTGTTTTTAAAGTAGGATTCTCTTTTCCTTTATAGCTAATTCCATTGAGGGAAATGGCATTGGATTGAAGACTGCTTAGCTCTAGTTTTATCTTTGTGTTTTCGGGAATATTAAGATGAATACTGTGATTCTTTTTGAATTTCCATTCTACGTGACAAATACCATTTGGCGTTGGGAAAGATGATTTAACATCAGAAAAAATCGCCTTTGGTTTGGAAAGTTTTAGTTGTTTCATACCTGGAGATATTACTTCAATGCCTAAAACATATTTAACAAATAAATCAGGAGGAAAAGCGCTTTCTGTTTGTGCATCACTTCGTGTTCTTCCTCCAATTAACTTCCCTGTCCTACCGCTACCGTCGAGCCACCATTCTTCCCACAGTGTCTGATTGGTGTCCTTATGCAGCATTTTGGAGAATCGATTGTTGAATAGCAGTAACGATTCTTTAGCGTAGCCATTTTCGGCCAATCCTATGTGAAGGAAATATGACATTGCTGGACTTACCATGGTCATCCCATTTGCTCGTTTTATATAATTATTAGCATCTTCAGTCAACAAGGTTGTTGCTACTCTTTTAGCTTGTTGTTTTGTAGTAATACCTGAAGCCAAAGCCATGGCATTAGCGTGCTCACTAAATTTGGAAGATTGCACGCCATTGGCAATGGCATCTACAAACAATCCGTTTTCTTCATTCCAAAAATTGGTAGCTAAAGATTGTTTTAGTTTTCTAGAGCGTTCTTGGAATTTCGTTTGCTCTTCGTCCTCCAAGAATTGAAGTGCTTTAGTAAAGTCTTGCAAAGCACCTAAATAATGTCCATTCAAACATAGATTTGCGCCTGTTCGGTCATTGAGAGTATGATCAAGCCAATAGGCATAAGGTGGGTTGTAAATCAAGCCCCTTTGATCTGTGAAGCTATGCAGTAAGTTCATCATTTTTTTTGCGGAGGGAAGCAATTCTTTGACTGTTACATAATCTCCAGAGTAAAGCAGGTAGTTGTAAAAACTACGTATCCATAAACAATTAGAGTCTAAGATAACCATATAATCCTCTTGTGCTAAAGGGGCATAAGCAGGCATGATACCATTGGCCATTTGTTCTTGTGCCACTTGAATTAAATAGCGTCTTTGCAAGGCAGTATCACCAAAAGTCCAATAATTACCCATAGCAGCATAATAACCAGTTTGAGCGTATTGTCTTCTTTCTCGGTAATTATCTGTAAGCGCATCGGTAGTGGTAACATCAATTGTTTTTACAGAAGCCTTCCAAAATCTCTGTATCCAAGGTTCTTTATCAACTTCGATATTTCCTTTGTTTTCAAAGGGGTATTTTATCTGATGAATTCCCAAAAAATCTATGCTAACAGGTTTGTCATTTCCTTTAACAGTTAACGCAAGATAACGGGTCGGTTTAAAATACATACTTTGCCATGTATCCTTGGTGCCAGAAAGTGTTAGTCTATCCAAATATTCAGAATCTACTCTTTTTTGAGAAAAAGTTCCATCTACAATAAAGGGAGCTGACAATATTTGTACTTCCGTTCCTAAGGCACCTTGAATCTTTAATTTTGGCATTCCGTTGATGATTTTGCCAAAATCAAATAATAATACGGTGCTTTCAGAAGAAGAACGAGCAGGGATTACAATGGGTTGATTTTTTTTATTGTATGGTTTTAATTGCTTTTTGAAAAACCTATCAACAGTATTGGTTAGTTTCAGTTTGTTGTTAGCAAGAGGAGAGTTTGATGAGTTTTCAAAAGTGATTGCTTCGATAAGTTCAGAAGCTTTGAGATCTTTTTCAATCAGGTATGGGATGTCTCTTTGAACAAGGTTTGTCCATGGAGTGGTGATGGCATAGGCAACTTCATCTTTTTTAGGGGAAGGCCATCCCGAGTTGCGAAGCAAAGGATGTGCTGCTAGCCATTTACTATCATCAAAATCTGTTTGGTTCCAATTTTCAATTTTATGTATGAAATTGATATTGTCATTAACAATCATTTGGAATCTACTTATCGAAGGAGAGTCTTGATCCCATGATGGGTCTATTGTAACTTTCCAACTGGCATCAGTATGTATGATTATTGTTTCGTTCGAATATATTTGAGCAATCAAACCGGGTCTGCCATCATGATTGTATGATTTTTTTTTATCCTGATGATGAACTTTTACAGAGATATTATTCGCTCCTGTTTTAAGAACAGATGTGATATCCAAGAGATCATATGATTGATGATGAGGGGCACTTCTTGCAGGCCCTTGACAAATTGCTTTTCCATTGATAAATAATTCGTATTTAGAAGAAGCAGAAATGGCTAGATGCGTTTTTTCAAGAACTTTTTCTAAATAAAAATTTTTACGTGCGAAGAGCAAGTTAGAATTGCTGTTTTTTGGAAGCCAAATCCATTGGCCTAAAGATAGATGTTGTTGCCAACGAGTTGTATTGTGAGGATCCCATTTTCCAATGACGCCATTGTTTAAAAGATTTTCTTGGCTATATAGATTACTTAAAAAACTGATAACAACAAGAGTTGTTATCAGTTTTCTTAAATAGTTTTTATGATATTTCATAGTTCTTATTTTGCAGCAAATTGAATCATGTTATACAATAATTTATCGGCAACAGGATCTTTTCCTAAATTTTCGATAATTAGCATCGTAGATAAAAGCATTTTCCCTTCTCCTAACTTCGTTTCCAGAATATCTGCTGCCCACCACACTTCTCCGGTTCCATTGTAGTGTCTTACCATTATGTCATTATTAGGGAAATGATCGTATCCTATCATTCCTGCGATATATGTTCCTTCTTGTTTAGACATTGAGGTAACAGGGTGTACGTTTTCATAGGGACCATGCATGATTTGTTTGGTCGGTAAATCTTTAAATATAGGGTGTTTGGTTACTATATGTGATTTTGGAGCCCAGCCACCTCTTGTGGCCCATTTTCCTTGCATTTGAGCTTGTAAAGGTAATTTGTTAGCACTAACTTCCTTAAGCTTTCTATCAAATCCAGGGATGTTTTCACCCAGTACTTCTAGAAAAACGGCATAGCCACCTTCTGATACAAAATTCTTAACCTGATCCACCAACTGTACGTATTCTTTATTTTTCTTTTTTGCTTTACCAACAAATACAGGGATGCTTTTATCTTGGTTTTTAGTAAATTCAACTATATTCACATCTTTGCCTTTTAGAAACTTTTTAAGACTTCCTTCTAGATCAAGTACAGAAATTGTTTGTGTAGGGGTGTTCAATTGTTTTGTTGTGAAAACATCAAAAGATTGATAGTTCTCTGAGATAGTTTTTCCCTTTTTATTTTTAACGGTCACTTGAACGGTATAACTACCTTTCATTTTAGTAGTATTCAGCTGAGTAGTGTATAGCTCCGAAATTCCATATGAAAAGTCCTTGGAAATAGCTTTTTTGAAAACTTGTTTCCCTCTTTTTGTTTTGATAGAAATGTCAATAGATACTTTTTCAGAATCCAATTCACTAACTCCATGAACTTCTAATTTAGCACCTTTATTGGAATATACATTTCTGGGTAATATTCTAATAGGTGTGGTTTGTGGTTGGTTTGCTTCTTTGGTCATGTCATATACCAATGTTTTCGGATTTCTCCATAAGTCTAGTAAACCGGCTCCTAGTACCCAGTCTCCACCTACCAAAGCGTGGACGCAATATCCTTTTATCATCGGGTTTAGTTTAGACGCTTCAAGCATTCTTTTGTTGGCTATACCATGCATTTTTTGTTGTTCTAGATAAAAATCTTCTACTTTAGGATAAATTTTATCGAAACCAACTTTAGCCAAAACGTTTTGCGT
>NZ_JAQWGB010000196.1 GCF_029238425.1 Flavicella sp. | reverse complement strand
ACATCCATATTTCCAAGCATACAAATTATCTTTGCATCTTTATACTCTTTTCGAATAGATTTTAGAAAAGAAACATAACTCTCAATGATAAAATCGTGATCAGGAGCTTTGTCTCCAAATCTTTTTACATACTCCGGATGTTTTTTTCTTTTCACCAACCAAGAATCATTCTGAAACAAATTCACAACAACCACATCCGGTTGTCTTTTAGATGAAAAATCCCACTTGCTAGCTGCATCAAAAGGATTCCATCTATAATACTCCTCAGGCATTATCAATTCATGCCAACTCACCATAATTCCAATTCCACTATGTGCAATACAAGAGTACTCAGCGTTAAGATTCCTTGCGGTTACAGCTCCATAAGCCAGATAATTATTAGTCACATCACCCGTAGACCTATCCTGTCCCGTTGAATCCTCATTCCCATAGCCTACCGTAATAGAATCTCCATAAAGCTCTATGAACATTTTTTTAGCATCTATTTCTAAGGTTTTTTTTCCAAGAACTTTATAAGAGTGAAACAAGGTCTTTCCAAACCCCCAATCATTTCGTTTATGTATTTCAACCTGATGCACTCCTAAAGGCAGATTATTTGCTAACAAATATTCATTTTTACCTTTTTTTAAATCCAATACAGAGGTTTGCTTGCCATCTACAACTACCGTAAAATAATTCTCACCTTTCTCATCCTCCAAAACAGCAGATATTGAGGTTCCTTCAAATTTTAAAGACACAGAAGAACCAGGCCAATATATTTCTGTAGCTCCAATTTTTTCGTTCTGTTGCACTCTACCTTCATAATAGACTTCTTTATCATCAAAGTCGACCAAAATTGACTCAACTGCATCGGAAGTTACACTTGCACAACTAAGTAAAAAAAGTAAAAGAGGGGTAAACAAATATTTCATGACAATTATTTTTTGTTTTATATTTTTAAAATATGCTATAAATGCTGATCGATCAATATAGGATTTCCATCCGGATCTATGATGATTATATTGGCCGGACCTTCTTTACTTTCTTCAGAGATTTTATTTTCTATATGAATTCCAGCATCTAACAACTCATTTTGAATTTCTCTCACATCATCAAATTCCTCCAACACCTTAGCGTCACTGTCCCAACCTGGATTAAAGGTCAAAATATTATGTTCGAACATTCCTTGAAACAACCCTATCAATGTTTGCTCATTTTTCATGATAAGATAATTACTTTCTATAGCTCCTCCAAACACATCAAATCCCAATTTCTCATAAAATTTTTTAGAGACCATTAAATCTTGCACATTTAAACTCACTGAAAAGGCACCTAATTTCATATTTTTTTTAATTTTTATTTATGAAAACTAAACTACTAAAAATACCGAAAAGTCAGCAAGTATAATAATAGATTTTTGATCTTTCGAAGACAGTCCCATAATTTTTATAATTTAGTTAGGATATTGTCGTATTTTGCATTCGTTGTAACAATTCAGTTTTTATTCTGCTATGAAAAAAATTTTTACAGTGCTATTTTGCACCTTGGTATGTTCACAATTCACCTCTGCTCAAAATCGTGAAAGCAGAATCATCGACAGTCTTTCTACAAATGCTTTAAAAGCAAAATATTATAAAAAATATAAATCCACAGATACCGTAAGAAAACCAACTTTCAACACTTACCCTTTTGTCTCTTATACTCCAGAAACCGATGTGGCTTTTGGTGCTGGTGGAATTTTCATCTACTATACGGGCAAAGAAAAAGAACTCAACCCGTCAAAACTTGGTTTTGGTGGATTTTACTCTTTGAACAATCAATATAGGATTAGTATGGACAATGATCTATATTTATTCAAGAACAGACTAAACATAAAATTACCTATGAACTATGGGTTTTATGTAAATAAATTTTGGGGTATCGGAGATGATGCGCAAGACTATGCGAATGCAGCTTATACCGCCACTACTTTTGCAACTACACTTACAGTTCAAATACCAACAACATGGTTTTCTGCTGATAGAGCAGGAATGATCTTTGACTATAATTATACGGAAATCGAAGATAAAAAAGGAAATGAATTGATTGACGACCCATTGGTAATAGGATCAAACGGTGGTCAAATGATCGGTTTTGGGGGAGATTTAGTTTGGGATAGTAGAGAACATTTATTCACCCCCAAATCTGGAAGCTTTCAATATTTCAAAGCCGTAATATACCCTAGTCTAAGTGACTTTAATTTCGCTTTCTTTGAGTTTGATGTTAGAAATTTTATTTCTTTTAAAAACGGTGGTGTTTTTGCTAGTAACTTTTTCATACAATCTGCTACAGGGGACACACCATTTTACAAGCTACCATCTTTGGGTGGAAAACAAATGAGAGGTTACTTTTTTGGTCGATATCGAGATAACTTTTATGCGATGGGACAATTAGAATACCGAAAAAGTTTCTCTAAACGATGGGGATATGTTCTTTTTGGGACTGTAGGGAATGTCTCAGAAAATATAATTGAATACAATTTCAGAACCTTAAAATATAGTTTTGGTAGTGGTGTAAGATACATGTTCAATAAAAAAGAACGCGTAAATCTTAGAGCTGATATTGGAATTGGTGCCGACGGAAATAGCGGGGTCTATTTTGGGATAGAAGAAGCTTTTTAATTTACTTCAAAAAAAAAGCCGAATACTACTGTATCCGGCTCTATTTTAAAAAAAACTTATTAATTCTTCTTCGCTGTTTGAATTTGCTTCAATACATTATCCAAGCTAAAACTCCCAACGGTTTGTCTCTGCGGATACTCTTTAAACGTTTGCAAAAATTTACCTATGTAAGCTTGTGCAGGCACCAACATAAACATTCTTTCTGCCATCCAATGGTTATAATCTTCCGAATCGTGTTGCGCTCTTTCATAAGGGTCACCATATAAATCCATCAGCATAGGAAATCTTAGTGTTGTATACCCTTTTTGCCAAACATCAAAACCATGATTCTCTTGAATTCTAAAATGCATTTTCCAACGCTTGTATCGGAACGCATTTAAGTTCCCATCATCATCAAAATAAAATACCTCTTCTCTTGGACCCTCTTTAGTTTTACCTGTCAACATAGGCAACATATTATACCCATCTAAATGCACCTTAAAGTCTTTTCCGTTTGCTTTATGACCCGTTAATAATTTTTCTTTCACATCAGGTTCTCCTGCCGCAGCTAAAAAAGTAGGCAACCAATCTTCACCTGAAAAAATCTCATTACTAACTTGACCTGGTTTGATTTTCTTTGGCCATTTCACTAAACAAGGAGCTCTAAAACCACCTTCCCAAGTAGTCGCTTTTTCCCCTCTAAAAGGAGTCATACCGCCATCTGGCCAAAATATTATTTCTGCACCATTATCTGTACCAAAAACAACAATCGTATTCTCTTCTATCCCTAAATCCTTTAATGTTTGTGTCAATTCCCCTACAATGGCATCTAACTTTACCATTCCATCAGCGTACAAACCTAATTTAGTTTTTCCTTTTTCCTTTTCAGTTAAATGCGTCCAAACATGCATTAATGTTGAATTATACCAAACAAAGAAAGGTTTATCTTCTTTCTTTGATTTTTTCATAAATGAAATAGCAGCATCCTTTGTTTCTTGGTCAATAGTTTCCATTCTACTTTTTGTTAAAGGTCCAGTATCTTTTATTTTTCCATCTGAAGAAGAACTAATTACACCTCTCGGTCCAAATTTCTTTTTAAACTCAGCATCTTGAGGATAATCTTCATTTTCTGGTTCTTCCTCGGCATTTAGGTGGTATAGATTTCCTAAAAACTCGTCAAACCCATGATTGGTTGGCAAATGTTCATCTCTATCTCCTAAATGATTTTTCCCAAATTGTCCAGTTGCATATCCATGGTTTTTTAACAACTCTGCAATAGTTGGATCCAACTCACTTAACCCCTCCTTAGCACCTGGCATTCCAACTTTTGTCAACCCAGTTCTATATGGAGACTGCCCTGTTATAAAAGCTGATCTACCTGCAGTACAACTTTGCTGAGAGTAATAATCCGTAAACATAATTCCTTCCTGTCCAATAGCGTCTATATTGGGCGTTTTATACCCCATCATTCCACGGTTATAAATACTTGGGTTACTCCAACCAATATCATCTCCCCAGATGACCAAAATATTAGGTTTCTTGTTTTTTTGAGACATTAACGTAAGTGGCAATACCAACAATAACATCAGCGTTGTGATTCTTTTCATATTTATTTATTTTAAGTTAAATTTTCAAATTCTTCTCTTTTCTCTTGCATCCATTTTTGCATGGCTTCAGGACTTCCCATAAAGGCTTGCATTTTTTCCATCGCTTGTAAATGTGCCACATCCTTTTTCTGAAACATCTCCATACCATGCTGCTTACTCAATGCAGCAATCTCTTCAAAAGTTTCTGCCGTAAATTTTTCCTTACAGGCACCACCTAACTGAATACAAGTCATTGTTTTCATAATTTCAAATTTAGAGTTGTCCTTAAATATACGATTAATTAAGGCTTTGTAAATAATTCTCTTTAGGATAAAATTGAAATAACAATAATTTTTAAGAAAAATAATACTTAAAAATACAATGTAGAAAACTTTCAGAAATAAAAAAAGCAACTTCAAATGAAGTTGCTTTTTTGTTGACCCACAAGGACTCGAACCTTGACTGACGATACCAAAAACCGGAGTGCTACCATTACACCATGGGTCAATTGCTTATTGCGGGTGCAAATTTAAGGTAAACTTTCAATCCTACAAATAAATTCTAAACTTTTTTTGATATTTTTTTTCAACTAAAATTCAACCCTCAAATAATCAGCGAATTGTTAAAAAAAATAGAAAAATCAAAATCAAAACAGGTTGCTCTCCCCTTTTCTATAAGTATTCACTTTAAATTATTAAATTCGCACACACATATCACTAATCAGCACTATGTTTTTAACAAACTACAAGAAACTAAACATTATCTTAGGTTGGATAACCTTTGCTATAGCACTCATAACCTACACTTTAACTCTAGAACCTACTGTGAGTTATTGGGATTGTGGAGAATATATCGCAACATCTGTTAAACTTGAGGTAGGGCATCCACCAGGAGCTCCTTTATTTCAAATGCTAGGTGCGTTCTTTGCGATGTTTACTTCTGATGTCACTCAGATTGCAAAAATGGTAAACTTTATGTCAGGTTTGGCAAGTGCCTTTACTATTTTGTTCATGTTTTGGACCATCACTAATTTATCAAAAAAATTAGCTCTTAAGTCAGGTGCTTTTTCTGAAGGAAAGTCTATTGCTGTTTTAGGAAGTGGTTTGGTCGGAGCTCTTGCATACACCTTTTCTGATAGTTTTTGGTTTAGCGCTGTAGAAGCAGAAGTATACGCTATGTCGTCATTTTTAATGGCGCTTTTATTTTGGCTAGCCCTTAAATGGGAAAATGAAATGCATACACCAAGAGGTCATAAATGGCTACTGTTAATCTCCTTTGTAGTTGGGTTATCGTTTGGCGTACATATCCTATCCTTGTTGGTAATACCTGCCATCGTATTTATTTATTTCTACAAAAATTACGAAAATATAGATCTCAAAAAGTTTTTAATTGCAAACGTTGTTTCTGTTTTAGTCTTGGCTTTTGTTTTTAAATTCTTATTTCCTTTCACCTTAAAGTTTTTCAGTATTTCTGAAATTTTCTTTGTGAACACCGTTGGACTTCCTTTTAATTCTGGAAGTATCATTGCTGGTACCGCCTTAGCTATAGCCTTCTTTTACGCTCTTAAATACACAAGATCAAAACAGATGGTAATGGCAAATACTTTGACACTTTCTGTTTTATTTATTATGATCGGATTTTCATGTTGGTTAATGCTTCCAATCCGTTCCAATGCAAGCACAACTATCAATGAAAATAACCCGGCAAGTGCACGTGAATTGCTAGCATATTACAATCGTGAACAATATGGAGATGCCAATGTTTTTTATGACACCTACTACTCTATTACTTACAATAGAGAACAGAAAAAAGATGACCAAGGGAATTCTATCTATAAAGATGACAAGCCTAAATACGAACAAGACGAAAAATCTGGAAAATATGTAATCGTAAATAATTACAAAAATTCTACTCCAGTTTACACCGATGAGCACAAAGGATTCATCCCTAGGATGCCTAACCCTGCAGTGATTGATAATTATAAATCTATTGCTGGTATTGACCCAAAAAGCAAGTCAAGACCTACTTTTTATCAGAATATTAAATTTATGATTAGCTACCAATTCGGCTATATGTATGGTAGGTATTTGATGTGGAACTTTGTTGGAAAACAAAATGACGAGCAAGGAAATTTAGACATACACAACGGAAATTGGCTCAGTGGAATTAAGGTTTTAGACGAAATGCGTTTGGGTCCTCAATCTGATCTTCCTAGTGATATTAAAAACAACAAAGGAAGAAATAAATATTATTTCTTTCCTTTGATACTGGGAATTATCGGTTTGATCTTTCAATTAAACAAAGACCAAAATAACTTTTACACTTTATTTTTATTCTTTGCTTTTACAGGACTAGCGATTATTTTCTACACAAACCCAAAACCTTTTGAACCAAGAGAACGGGATTATGCCGTGGTAGGATCTTTTTACATTTTCGCTATCTGGATAGGGTTTGGAGTATATGCGCTCTACGACTCTCTCAAACAATTTGCCAGCCCAAAAACCGTAGCGTTTGCTGTTTCAATAATTTCATTGTTAGCTGTGCCAACTATAATGGCTTCTGAAAATTGGGACGACCATGATAGATCTGGAAAATACACAGCTCATTTCAATGCAAAGGCGTATTTAGATTCTTGTGATCCAAATGCCATCATGTTTACCATTGGAGACAACGACACGTTCCCGCTTTGGTATATGCAAGAAGTGGAAGACTATAGAACTGATATCAAATTGATCAATACAAGTCTTTTTGCTACCGATTGGTACATTGACCAAATGAAGCGTAAAACGTATAAAGCAGACCCAATTCCATCTCAATTGACACATGATCAATACAAACATGGAACTTTAGATGTTGCTTACCATTACCCTCAAACGGAAAACAGATGGGATATCAAAGACTTTATGAAATGGATTGCATCAAGCGATGAAAGAACGTATTTTGAGACTGAAAATGGTCACAAAGAAAAGTTTTATCCAACAAATAAATTACGCTTAAAAGTAGATAAAGAAAAAGTTCTTAAAAGCGGGTTAGTTCCTGCAAAGGATTCTGCTTTGATTGTGTCTTATATTGATATCGATATTGACAAACAAGGACTTACTAAGAACAGAATCCTGATGCTAGATTTACTTGCAAATAATAATTGGAAGCATCCTATTTATTTTACGGGTGGTGCCAATGCGGACGAAGAGTATATCTGGATGAAGGATTACTTACAACTAGATGGATTGTGCTATAAATTTATTCCTGTCAAGACAAAAAACAACGGAAGCATGTTTGACATGGGAAAAATTTATACGGATAGCATGTATGAAAAGGTATTGCGTTGGGACTGGACAAAGATCAACTCTAAGGATATTTACCTGGATGTAGAGTCTAGAAAAAACTCTATATCGTTTAGAAATAATTTATTGCGCCTTACTGAATCTTTAATTGCTGAGAATAAATTTGACAAAGCAGAAGAAATTCTTGACTTGAGTTTGGCTGAAATGCCTATTGAAGATTATGGTCATTATGGTATCTGCCTGGGATATCCTGAATATTATTATCAAATAGGAAAACCCGAAAAAGCAAGAGTTGTTTGCGATACATTGATCAAAATATTCCAAGAAAAACTTGTTTATTACAGTCGTTTTGATGAATCTTGGTTGAACTCGACTTTTGATGAAATTGAGCGTAATTTGAATATGTATCGTAGTGTAATGAGAGACATCGATTCAAATGATCCAGACGAAACCTACAAAACAAACTCAGAACAAGATTTTATCAATCATGTAAAGCTTTTCCAAAGCCTTATGGAGTAAAAAAATCGCCCAAATGAATTCACTTTTTGTAAAAATTCCAACTTGGGTGCAACACTTTTTCCACAAGCAATTGTGGTCGATTCCTACTGATAAAAAAGAAATATATTTAACTTTTGATGATGGACCTACTCCAAAAATAACGGAGTGGGTACTCAATCAACTGGCAGAAAACAATGCAAAAGCGACATTTTTTTGCATCGGAAAAAACATAGCAGACCATCCTCAAATACTAGAAAAAACGATTGCTCAAAAACACAGTATAGGAAACCATACCTACAATCACTTACAAGGTTGGAAAACCAAAACGGTTGCCTATATGAACGATGTTTTAAAAACAAAAAAACTTCTGGATCAAAAAAATCTTCCTAACAACCATAAGATTTTTAGACCTCCCTATGGAAAAATAAAAAGCAGTCAGTTAAAAAAGGTCTTAGCTCAAGGATATAAAGTAGTGATGTGGGATGTATTAAGTGCAGATTATAACAAAAACATCAGCAAAGAACAATGCCTAAAAAACGTAATTAAAAATACCAAACCAGGTTCCATTATCGTTTTTCACGACAGCATCAAAGCATCGAAACATCTAGAATATGTGCTTCCAAAAGTCTTGGAGCATTTTAGCAAAAAAGGATTTTCGTTTAAGGCTATTTGTTAAGCATGTTGCTTCACCAAACCGATCAGCGTATTTGCATCTAAGTCACCCGATTGACGCCATTTCATCTGGCCTCCTTTATAGATAATAAATGTAGGATTTGCTTTTACCTTTAAGGCATCCGCTAAAATCTCATTTTTCTCTATATCAATCTTGATCACTTTCGCCTTGTCGCCAAGAGCTGCTACAACATCACGCAAAACCTCATTAGGGTTTTCACCTGTTTTATCCCATTCAAAATAAAAATCAATTAATACAGGGATATCTAAATTTATTAGTTCACCAAATTTTGTCATAATCCGTTTGCAAGCTTTTAATTTATTCTGTGTTTTTTTGTGTTTAAATTATTGAAACGACAAAAAACATCCTGCAATATACTGTATTTATGTTATTTATAAAAATAATTTTTCAAGTAGCTCTTAACGATTCATTTCATATATTTTTTTGTTCTTTTGTAGTTCTTAAATAAGTTTGTTTCACAAAATAAAATTTCGCAAAAAATGATAGTTGTTTTAATTGGTTACATGGGGTCTGGAAAATCTTCAATTGGTAGAAAATTATCAAAAAAAACGGGATATACACTAGTGGATCTTGACGACTTTATCGTAGAAAAAGAAGAAGCTAGCGTGAAAGAAATTTTTGAATCAAAGGGAGAAATTTATTTCAGACAAAAAGAAGAAGAATACTTGATAGAACTACTTCAAACAAAAGAAGACATTATTTTATCTCTAGGAGGCGGAACACCTTGTTTCGGAAAAAACATGGATCTTGTTTTAGACTCTAAAGACACTAAGAGTATTTATCTAAGAGGATCTGTTCCAAAATTGACAGAGAAACTATTTCTTAAAAAATCCAAACGTCCCTTGATTGCAAATATTGAAACAAAAGAAGCAATGGCCGAATTTATTGGAAAACATTTATTTGAACGTTCTCCGTTTTACAGCAGAGCAGAATTTCAAGTCTCAACGGACAACAAAACTAAAAAAGAAGTGGCTCAAGAAGTTTTTGAACTACTTTAGACAGCTTACAACTAGCTATTTCTCATCTAATTTTTAAAAGAAAAGACAGAAGTCCATCTTTTCATTCCACAGGCTGAGTTTAACTTTCAAACTTATTTCTGTACATTTACATTCGTATTAAAATTCTATTCCATGTCGAGTCAAAAAAAGGTGTTTTTATTAGATGCATTTGCACTAATTTTTAGAGGATATTACGCACTAATTAAAAATCCAAGAATCAATTCCAAAGGAATGGATACCTCTGCAATATTGGGTTTTACCAATTCGTTGATTGATGTCATCCGAAGAGAAAAACCTGATCTTTTAGCAGTTGCTTTTGACAAAGGTGGATCCGACGCAAGAAATGAAGCTTTCCCTGAATACAAATCGAATAGGCAAGAAACTCCTGAAGCTATAAAAATAGCTGTTCCATACATTCAAGAGATTTTAAAAGCCATGAATATTCCGATTGTAGAGCACAAAGGAATTGAAGCAGATGATTTGATCGGAACTTTATCAAAGCAAGCAGAGAAACAAGGCTACCAAGTTTATATGGTTACACCGGATAAAGATTATGCTCAGCTAGTTTCGGAAAATATTTTTATGTACCGTCCAGCTAGAATGGGAAATGGTATAGAAATATGGGATGTAGAAAAAGTAAAAGAAAAATTTGCAATTGAAAATCCATTACAAGTAATCGATTATTTGGGCATGATGGGTGACGCAGTGGATAACATCCCTGGACTTCCCGGGGTTGGTGATAAAACAGCTAAAAAATTCTTGAAACTCTATGGAAGCATGGAAGGTCTTCTTGAAAACACCCATGAGTTGAAAGGAAAGATGAAAGAAAAAGTAGAAGCCAATAAAGATTTGGGGATACTTTCTAAACAGCTTGCTACAATCATGTTAGATTGTCCAGTGCAATTCAACGAACAGGATTATATTTTAACAACTCCTGATTTTCAAAAAGTAAATGATATTTTCCAAGAACTCGAGTTTAGAAGAACTTTAGAAACTATCAATAAACTTTTCAAACAACCACAAGAGACTGTAGTTACAGAAAAAGAAGCTCCTAAAACGCAAGAGACTCCTCAAAAAAATAACGGAACTGCTCAATTGGATTTATTTTCTTCACCGTATATAGAGGAAGAAGTGCAAACAGGATATACAACTATTGAAACGAGTGACCATGTGTATCAATATGTAAACAGCAACTTTGGAAGACAAAAATTACTTTCAAACTTATTGCAACAAAAAGAAGTTTGTTTTGAAGTAAAAACCGACTCTTCTGAATTGAACATCGTTGGAATTTCTTTCAGCTATCAAAAAGGAAAAGGTTACTTTTTAGCACTTCCAAAAGAAGCACAAATTGCCAAGCAAATTCTCGCTACCTATTCAGAATTTTTCTCTGATGAAGCAATCCTTAAGATAGGACAGAACTTAAAACGTGATATAAAAATACTTGGACAGTTTGACATCCCGGTAAAAGGGCAATTGTTTGATACGATGTTGGCTCATTATCTTTTGAACCCAGACATGCGTCATCAGATAAATGTTTTGGCCGAAAACCACTTGAATTACAAAACGATTCTTGAGGAAACTGTTATTGGGAAAGGTAAAAAAGCCATTGAGTTTGGAGATGCAGACTTGCATAAACAAACCGAATTTGTCATTGAAAATACAGATATCGCTTTTCAATTGAAATCTATTTTCGAAAAAGAATTAGAAGAAAATAATCTTACTGAGTTATACCAAGAAATTGAAATCCCTTTGCTAAAAGTATTGGCGAAAATGGAAATTGAAGGGATCAACCTAAACACAGAATACCTGGCTCAATTATCAGAGACTATCACCAAAGATATTGAGGTTTTAGAAAAAAGCATTTATGGTCAAGCTGGAGAAGATTTTAACTTGGCTTCTCCTAAACAACTGGGGATTGTTTTATTCGAAAAAATGAATTTGGTTGAAAAACCCAAAAAGACCAAAACAGGACAATATGCTACCAACGAAGATGTACTTTCTAAATTGGCAGCCGATCATGAAATCATCAAAGAAATTATTGAATGGAGAGGTTTGGTGAAATTAAAAAGCACTTATATTGATGCGCTACCGAATGAGGTAAACCCAAATACGCATAGAATTCACACTACTTATGGCCAAACAGTAGCGGCAACAGGAAGATTGAGTTCTAACAATCCGAATCTTCAAAATATTCC
>NZ_JAQWGB010000195.1 GCF_029238425.1 Flavicella sp. | reverse complement strand
AAAAGCCTTTTCTCCTATATAATCTTTAAGCATATGCAATACAGCCCCCCCTTTATTATAGCTCACTAAATCAAAAACATCTTCTTTATTCTCGTAATCAAAACGAACCAAATTCTTATGCTGATTCCCTCCGTTTTTATAAGCATCCACTGCTTTTATTCTATGCTCCTCAGCCCGATCATAACCATACTCGTGCTCTAACCACAAATACTCACTGTAATTAGCAAAAGACTCATTCAAGCTGATATTCGCCCAGTTTTCGGTTGTAACCAAATCCCCAAACCAATGATGAAACAACTCATGTGCAATGATAGGCTCCCAAGAATTTCCATCGATCAAATCTCCCTCTGTCTGATAAGCCATGTCAGCATGAGAAACCGCAGTGGTATTTTCCATTGCACCACTTACAAAATCGCGGACTACAACCTGACTATACTTATCCCAAACATAATCTACACCCGTAATCTCCGAAAAGAAATCCATCATTTTCGGTGTCTTCCCAAAAATTTTTCTAGCAAGATGCTCTTGTTCTTTTTCAACATAATAACTTACCTCTTTTCCTCTCCATTCGTCTTTCACCACAGAAAACTCACCAATCCCCATAAAAAACAAATACGGAGCATGTTTTTGACGCATCACCCAGTAATCAGTTCTTTCATTATTCTCATGTTTTGTTTGACTTTTAAGCAAACCGTTTGACAAAGTAACATAGGAATCAGGAACTCGTATGGAAATTTCTTGTGTTGTTTTTTGATTAGGACTGTCAATTGTAGGAAACCAACAACTGCTCGCCTCCGTTTCTCCCTGAGTCCATATTTGAGTTGGCTTATCTTCATTCAAACCTTTCGCATTGATAAAATACAAACCTTTCGCACTTGTAATCGCTTTACTTCCTTGCTGCCTAACCTTCGAGGGATCTGCCGTGTATTCTATATATAAATCTAAAGTATCCAACTTGCTATACTTTCTCCCTAAGTCAACAAACAACTTTGCCCCATCATACACATAGCTCAACTCTTTTTCACCAGAAACTACTTTGGCAATTAGCATTCCCTTGGCATCCATTACCAATTTATCTGTCTCATAAAAATAAGGAATTAAAGAAACCCACTCTTTACCGAACAACAATTCTTTTGGGATATCAAAACTAACTTCCAGCTTTGTATGAATCAATTCAAATTCTTTTTCATACAAACTAGCATTCAGAAAACTTGTTTTTTTTGAACTGCTTTGACCAAGCAAGATCATTGGCACTAAGACCAACAAAATAATTAAGGCTTTTACTATTTTCATTTAGACGTAGGTGTTTACTGCAAAAATAACCAACCTGGTCATTTTTACCTATAATTATCTGTTAAAAGGAATTTTAACCGATTTTCAAACTACTTATCAAACTTGATATGATTCATTTGTTCATGATAAATTGACTCAGCATAGGCATAACCTTCTTTCCACCAAGAAGCCATTTTTTTCTTATCAAAAATCAAAGAATTCACAGTCAAAACGGTGGGTGTATAGTAAAGATTCAGTTTTACATCTCTATTTTTAGCAGCCAATTTTCCTATGGTAACATTATGCTTCTCTACATTTCCGAGCAAAAACTCAAACAAAGACGAAATCAACGAAAAGGGATTTTTATCAGGCAAATTATTATAATACTTCACCTCTGTATCTAAAATAATCACATCTACTTCCTTTGCTCCACGTTTGATAGCCTCTCGTATAGGAACCAAACAACCAAAACCACCATCAGCGTATTGACAATTGTCTTTTTCAAACAAACTCATAAACGGAACATAATTACAAGAAGCCCAAATCCAATCACAAAACTCATCATAAGAATAATCATACACAGATTTATACTCGATAGCACTCTCTGTTAAATTAGAAACCGTAACCACCACCTCTTTATTATATTCACGAAGCTCATTATAATACTCCTCCGTTAAACTTTTTTTAATCAACCTTCGTAAATTATTGCTCTCTCCAAAAGTTTTTTTCTTTCTGATGAAATTCCAAAGCACATGCATATGATTTATAGTAATCACCTTCTCCCCATGAACTTTTTTTATATAAAAAGGATTGTTATCAAAAATACTACGATTGGTTACATTGGTATACAATTCTTTCAGCTCCGCTGTTTTACCTAGAGCCAAATGAGAAATAAGCAAACTACCAGTAGAGGTACCTATAAAAAGATCATAGGATTTCTGTTGTTGTTTGATAAGATACTCCGCAACTCCACCAGCAAAAGCCCCTTTACTTCCACCGCCAGATATAACCAATGCTTTCATAGAATGTTCTTCTCTTTTTTAGTAATTTTGATAAATGTAGCGAAATTGCACTCAATTGAAAACAGAATACGCCATTTATTTATGAAAAAACACTACATATTATATTTTATTTTTATACCCATTACCTTCACTAGCTGCTCTAAAAACAAACTGAGTGATCAAATAAATTTAAACTGTAATTCAAAAAGTATCTCACAAGAATTTAAAAATTGCAAAGAACCAAATGGTCACTTTGAAATAAATTTACCGAAACACTTTAAGAGAGAATTTTTTGTTAGTGAACACGAATCAAGATTGTATTTTGCAGACACAACAAAAGAGCTTACAGCAACAGCAATTACAGATGTGGGAATCTATTTCAACAAAAAAAATATTGATGTTGCTTTTTTCAATGAAAAATTAAAAACATTGAAACAAGAGCACCCAAATCAAAAGATACAAGCTGAGGAAATAAACTTTCAAAACAAAACTGGATTTTATTTTTATTTCAATGCAGAGAACGAAAACTTTCAAAAGAACAGAATTGAAATTTTCCTACAAAACAAAAACAAAAGCTATTACCTTATATCGATTGATACTTATGGAGAACAAAAAACCGAAGAACGTTTTTGTGAAGCTCTAGATATCATCGAAAAAAGTTATTTTTACTAATTATGATGCAATATTTAAACACGCTTTCAGATACTCAGAAAATAAAGTGGACACAAAACCTTGCCATACTTGGTTTTTTGGTAACTGCGATATATGCTCCAGAATTATGGATCAACACAAAGGACTTTCCTACAATTCCATTGTTTGAAAATATCTACACACCAAGCAACCCTTTTGATTTAATTCTTGCAGGAATCTTTTTTGGTTTAATGATTATACAGATTTTCAAACCGAAAAAAATTATCGGGCTCAGTATCTCATTTCTATACATCTACCTCTGTTTTGTTGACCAAAACAGACTGCAACCTTATTTTTACCAAAGCATTCTTACAGTTTTATTTATCAATATTTTTCCTTCTCAAGGAAGAGAAAGAACAATAGTTTTTGCCGTTTCTCTATTATTTTTCGCCACCTATTTTTGGAGTGGAATCCATAAATTAAATGCAATTTTCTACGAACAATGGTTAGGCGCTCTTTTAAAACATTTCTCTTTTGTACCAAAACAACTTTTACAAGCCTTTACCTACGCTGTCCCTTATATTGAAGCTCTTTTAGGAATCTGCCTATTTATTAATAAAACAAGAAAATTAGCAATTCTTGGAATTGTTGGAATGCACGCAACTATTGTAGTGATGCTTTTTTACCTAGGTTACGGCTTCAACGTAGTCCCATGGAACCTTCAAAACATTTTAAGCGTGATAGTTCTTTTTTGGAGCTACCAAACAAAAAACACGCTAGATACTTTTTTTAAAAATTTCAACTACAAAAAAACCATTGCAATTACATTTACAATTCTGCTTCCTTTTAGCAATTTATTTGGATACTGGGATCACTTATTATCTTTTAGTTTTTTTACTTCAAAACTAAACTACTATTACATAGAACTAAATAATGATGATTTAAAAGAAAAACTCCCGCAACATATAAAAGATTATTATCGCACAGTCGACGACAAAACCGTTATCTACGCAAACGAGTGGGCCGGAGACATCAATAGAGTTTTATTTTATCCTGAAAAACGTTGTATTTTATATTTAGAAAAATACATCCAAAATTTTGCAGACATTGAAAACAAGGAAGAGAGCACAAAGCTCGTAGTCTACAATAAATAATTATTTTTTATGTAATCTTTTACCCGACTTATCCTCTACTTTCTTTAACTCATCTTTAGAAATACGAACACGTCCAGAATTCACAAGAGCCTCCAAGTTTACAGGTTTCGCATCTTTATGACTTTTCTCTTTTTGTTTTTCTAAAATCTTTTTAAAAAGTGTCATTCTTACAAGTTTATAAAAACAAAGATAACCATATTGTAAGTCATTCTTAAACTCTATTTTTGAAAGAAATAAAATGTCATGAAAAAAATCGCTTGCTTATTTTTTGTTTTTCTGATTTCGCAAAGTAATTATTGTCAGCTTTCTTACGCTAAAAAAAATGTAAAAAAACTCAGTTCAAAAAAAATGAAGGGTCGTGGTTATGTTAAAGGCGGACATAAAAAAGCAGCCTTATATATTGCTAACGAATTTAAAAAACACAATTTATCAGGTTTTAACGATAATTATTTTCAAACATTCTATACTTCTGTCAACACACAGCCAGGAAAAATATCCTTAACACTTAACAAAAACAGACTAAAACCCGGAACAGATTTTTTAATCAATCCCTCAAGTCCATCTATCCAAGGAGAATTTAAAACCACTTATCTTTCCATAGAAGATATTTTTAGGAAAAAAATTCTTCTAAAAAAGCTAGACTCTTCGGCAAACAAGGTATTACTCTTAGACCTCCAAAAATCTAACGAAATTTCTAAAGACAATAAAAATAAACTAAATGACATCGTAAACTACCTCATTTATTCTCCCAATATAAAATGTAAAGCCACGATAATTTTCAAGAACGAAAAACTTACATGGACTGGTAGTACACGGGAAAACACCAAAGCTAGTTTCACCGTAAACAAACCGACAGACGTAAAAACCATCACAACCGTAAACACAAACTGTGAAAGTCTGTTTTTAGAAAAAGAAGAAACACAGAATATAATTGGCTCTGTTAATGGTTATTCAGAATTAGACTCAACCATAATTATCTCCGCCCATTACGATCACCTTGGTATGATGGGAAAGAAAACTATATTCCCTGGAGCAAACGACAATGCAAGTGGTGTTGCCTTATTATTAGAATTAGCAAAACACTATTCTCAAAAAAACAATCAACCCAAATACGATATCATTTTCATTGCATTTGGAGGGGAAGAAATAGAACTTTTAGGATCTAAGTTTTATACAGACAACCCAGTATCTCCTTTAAACAAAATAAAATTTATGCTCAACTTTGACCTTGCTGGTACTGGAGATGACGGGATCAAAGTAGTCAATGCAACGGAGTTTATGAATGAATTTGACAAACTGATTCATATCAATAAAAATAATTCTTTATTGCCCGCTGTGAAACCCAGAGGACCAGCCTGCAACAGTGATCATTGTTTTTTCTACAACAATGGTGTTCCCTGTTTTTACATATATACTTTAGGAGGTATAAAAGCTTATCACGACATACACGACAAATACAAAACACTGCCTTTTACAGCTTTTGAAAACTACAGCCAATTACTAAAACTCTATATAGATGCGTTTTAACACTTTTATTTAAGTTTTATTTTTAGTATCTTTAAGAAGACCGCAATTATAAACTTCAAACCAAAAGATATGGATACTTCAAAAATCATCATCAACAACGCATTAAAAATTTTCTTTGGAATCGTGGCTTATTTCTTTCTTATGAAAGTTTTAGGATTAGAAAACATTACAGAACTAAGGTTATTTAATTTTCTTATTGTGGTCTGGGGCGTCAACTCAGCAATAAAACAAAACCTGTACAGAAATCACAACAACACTTATTTAACCAATTTATCCATCGGATTTTCAACCTCATTCTTTGCGGTTCTGGCAGTTGCATTTTCTTTAATTTTTTATATCACTTTTATTGATTTCGGTCTTTTAGGTATTATGGAAAACTCCAGTGTTTGGGGTAAAAATTTATCTTTAGGAAAAGTAATTTTTGCCATTCTAATTGAAGGGCTAGCCTCTTCTGTTATTTGCACTTTTATCATTATGCAATATTGGAAAAAATATAAAACCAACATACTAGCGTAAAAAACATAGAAAACTCACAAAAAAAAGGTGAATCGTAAAGATTCACCTTTTTTTATACGCAATACTTAATGAGGTATCTTGTCTTTTACCACACCATAGACAAACGTCCCAAAAACAGCTGCAGCAATCACCACCAGAAAAACAGAGAACTGAGCTCCAACTAAAACATACAAAGGTCCTGGACAAGCTCCAGACAATGCCCAACCTAGACCAAAAACTATTCCACCAAACAAATATCTTTTATACCCCGGATTGAATATTTTTTCTTTCACAGAATTCCCCTCTATGGATTTAAAATCAAATCGACGCATTGCTTGAAGCATCAAAATCCCTAACAAAACAGCAGTTCCTATAATCCCGTACATATGAAAACTCTGAAAACGAAACATTTCCTGAATTCTATACCAAGAAATAGCTTCGGACTTAGTCATCACCACACCAAACAAAACACCTATAAGTAAATATTTAAAAAACTTCATTGCTTAAAAAATTAAAGGAAATAGTAAAAAAGTCATGATCAACCCACCAATAAAAAAACCAACAACCGCAATTAACGATGGTAATCTTAAACTAGATAAACCGCTAATAGCATGACCAGAAGTACATCCATCAGCCCAACGCGTTCCAAATCCTATCAAAAAACCACCAACAGCCATAATCAAAAAGCCTTTGAAAGTTAAAAAATTATCCCAGCTAAATATTGCTTTAGGAGCCAACTCCCCATCAAAAGGAATTCCTAGTTTTTGTAAATCTGAAATAGTAGTTTCAGCCAAAACCAATGGCGCACCACTGTCTAAAAACGTTACAGCTAAATACCCTCCAAGTACTCCACCAACAACAAAAACTAAATTCCATATTTGATCTTTATAGCCCCCAGCAAAAAAAGGAACTTTTTTCCCTGCTCCCCCAATACTACATAGGGTTTTTAATGTTGATGAAACACCAAAGCG
This sequence comes from Flavicella sp., assembly GCF_029238425.1. Taxonomy (GTDB): domain Bacteria; phylum Bacteroidota; class Bacteroidia; order Flavobacteriales; family Flavobacteriaceae; genus Flavicella. The sequence goes on along the minus strand of NZ_JAQWGB010000195.1, from coordinate 6,245 downwards.
TTCTCCAGACCATAAAAGTAAAAACATCACCACCGATATCATAAAACCTGAAAAGTACCAAGACCAAGGCTCACTTAAAAACTGAATCAATTCTTTCATTCTCCTTATTTATAATGAATGCTAAATATAGTGTTTTTCATAGACACTTTTTTAGACTCTAAATAACAGAAAACTAACAGTAAAAATTAAGTTTATTTTGTCGGTAACAGAGATACCAAAGATTTATCCACCAAACTATAATGATTGAATTTTCCTTTTTTGACGGAGCTCAAAACTCCATTGTCTTTCATCTTTATCAAATGATGTGATAACATAGATTGCTCTACATCTGTTTGTATGGCATCTTTGATATTAGAAACTGTCAAACTTCCTTTATCTCCCAAGGCTTCCAAAATCTGCAAACGAACAGGATGAGCTATAACCTTTAGCACACTTGCGGTCTTCGTTAACTTTTTTAAATATTTGGTTTGGAAGTTCATATCACGAGGTTTTATTAAAACAAATATATGAACATATGTTATTTTATTCAAATATTAATGTATATTTGTTCAAACAAACTGTAAATCAGTATGTTCATACCCCAAACTATGAAATAGATTGGAGTTAATTTAAAGTCTGAAAGGTATTTACCCCTTGCCGCAGTTTAAATAACTCTTAATACCTAGTCCTTTGTTATACCCCGCAAAGGACTTTTCATTTCTAACACTAAAGGTTTTTTACTTTTTAGAATCTTACTTTAAACAAACTAAGTACCTTTGCACTTTATTTAAATTACTATTACAATGGTTTTGAATCAAAGAAAAGAGGCTTTTATTAAACTAGGTTTATTCCTAAGTCAATTTTCAACAGAAGGAATTACAAAGAAGGAAGATATCTTATTCAATGATTTGTTTTTTGATGCCTTTAAAATGCAAATCTCTAGAGCAAAAGAGTTTAATGGCTGGTTCAATCAAGAAAACGTTTTGTTTTCCTTAGAAAGCTGGAGCAAAGCTTTGACTAACAATAATATTGAAAAATGGCTTTCTGCATATGAGATCAATAAGACAACGTCAAAGACTGTTGCCATAATTATGGCTGGAAACATTCCTCTTGTTGGATTCCATGATTTTTTATGTGTATTGATTTCTGGGCATAATGTACTTGTGAAACTATCATCAAATGATAAGAATTTCATCCCCTTGATTGCAAAATACTTGGAGTATATCGAACCTGATTTCAAAGGAAAAATTGAATTCACAGAGAAAAAACTAGAGAACTTTGATGCAGTTATTGCTACAGGAAGCGACAATACTGCTCGTTATTTTGAATATTACTTTGGGAAACACCCACATATTATAAGAAAAAACAGAAATACGGCGGCAGTTCTTTCAGGAAAAGAAACTGAAGAAAGTCTTGAAAAAATGATGAATGACGTTTTTCAATATTTCGGTTTAGGCTGTAGAAGTATCTCTAAATTATTCTTACCAAAAGGTTTTGATTTGGATAGAATTTTTAAGGCAGCTTTCCCTCATAAAGACATTGTTAATTACGAAAGGTACGCTAACAATTACGAATACAACAAAGCCGTTTATTTAATGAGTCTTTTTGACATTCGAGAAAATGGGTTTCTAATGCTAAAGGAAGATAAAAGCTACTCCTCTCCCATCTCTTCATTATTCTATGAATATTACGAAAACATTGACGAATTGAAGCATAAACTAGAGCAAGATTCGGATAAGATACAGTGCGTAACAAGTGATATTCAAGACCTTAATTCTATTCCATTGGGTGAAACACAAAACCCTCAATTATGGGATTATGCAGACAATGTAGATACGCTTAATTTTTTATTAACATTATAGTTGATAATTTTACAAATTTTAAATTGTCAAATAAATAAAATTGTCGAAATTTGCGATTCGTTTTTACGACAATCATTATAGAAATCAAAGATCATGAAGAAACATAATTTTAGTGCAGGACCATCTATCTTGCCACAAGAAGTATTAAAAAAAGCAAGTGAAGCAGTTATTGATTTTAACGGATTAGGTTTATCTCTAATTGAAATTTCACACAGAAGTAAAGATTTCATCGCTGTAATGGACAAGGCACAAGCTTTGGTTAAAGAATTATTAGAATTACCTAAAGGTTATTCTGTATTGTTCCTACAAGGAGGTGCTAGTACTGAGTTCTTAATGGCTCCTTACAACTTATTAAAAGAAGGTGGTAAAGCTGCTTATGTAGACACAGGTGCTTGGAGTAAAAAAGCAATCAAAGAAGCTGTAAATTTTGGAGAAACTGTTGTAGTTGCTTCTTCTAAAGATAAAGGATACAATTATATTCCTAAAGGATATGATGTACCTGCTGATGCAGATTATATTCACTTTACATCAAACAATACTATTTTCGGAACGCAATTAAAAGATTTCCCTGGTGGAGATGTTTTGAAAGTAGTGGATATGAGTTCTGATATTTTCTCTAGAAAAATCGACTTTTCTCAATTTGATGTTGTGTACGCTGGTGCTCAAAAAAACATGGGACCTTCTGGGACTACTTTAGTTATCGTTAACGATTCTGTCTTCGGAAAATCTGGAAGAACGATTCCATCTATGTTGGATTATGAAGTACATGCAAAAGCTGGAAGTATGTTTAACACTCCTCCTGTTTTCGCTGTATACGTTTCTATGTTGACATTGGAATGGTTAAAAGCCAAAGGTGGTGTTGAAGCTATAGAAAAAATCAACAATGAAAAAGCTGCTTTATTGTACAACGAAATTGACAACAACCCTGCTTTTGTTGGATTTGCTGCTAAAGAAGATCGTTCTAACATGAACGTTACTTTTACATTGGCAGATGAGTCTCAAAAAGAAAAATTTGATGCTTTGGCTGCAGCTGCTGGAATCAGCGGAATCAATGGACACAGATCTGTTGGGGGTTACAGAGCAAGTATTTACAATGCAATGCCAATTGAAAGTATTCAAGTATTGGTGAACGCAATGCAAGAATTGAACAAATAACATTTAATAAAGTGATGCCTAAAAGCATCACTTTTATTTTTTACTTATAAAATATCATAGAATGAAAGTATTAGCAAATGACGGATTAGCTCAAAGTGGTGTTACTGCTTTAGAAGCTGCTGGTTTCGAAGTAATTTTAACAACAGTTGCTCAAGAGCAATTAGAAAACTACATCAACGAAGAAGGAATTGATGTAATTTTAGTACGTAGTGCAACTACTGTACGTCAAGAATTAATTGATGCTTGTCCATCAATCAAAATTATTGGACGTGGTGGTGTTGGAATGGATAATATTGATGTACAATACGCTAGAGATAAAGGTGTTCATGTAATCAATACTCCTGCTGCATCTTCTCATTCAGTTGCTGAATTAGTATTTGCTCACTTATCTGGATTGGCTCGTTTTGTACATGATTCAAATAGAAACATGCCTTTAGAAGGTGAAACAAACTTTAAAGGTTTGAAAAAAGCATATGCTGGTGGTGTTGAATTAAAAGGTAGAACACTTGGTGTTTTAGGATTCGGAAGAATTGGTCAAGCTACTGCTGCTGTTGCTTTAAGATTAGGAATGAAAGTTGTTGCTTTTGATCCATTTATGGAATCTGCAACTATTTCTCTTGATTTTATTGACGGTCAAAAGATAGATATTAAAGTTGATACTATTTCTAAAGAAGAAGTATTGAAACAAGCTGATTTCTTAACATTACACGTACCTGCTCAAGATGAGTATGTAATTGGTGCTAAAGAAATTGAGAGCATGAAAGATGGTGCATTCATTGCAAATGCTGCTCGTGGTGGTGTGGTTGATGAAGTTGCTTTAGTTGCTGCTTTAGAAAGTGGTAAATTAAGTGGAGCTGCATTGGATGTATTTGAATCTGAACCTAAGCCTGCCGTACAGGTTTTAATGAATAATAAAATTTCATTAACTCCTCATATCGGTGCTGCAACTGGTGAAGCACAAGATAGAATTGGTGGTGAATTAGCAACTCAAATTATTGAGTTATTGAAATAAGTACGATTTCATAATAAATTAAAAGGCTGTCTTTTAAGACAGCCTTCTTTTTTGCTCCTATTTTAATTTTAATATAAAATTATAATACAACGCTATTGTGCAATTTTATTAAATTGTAAATTTACCTTACTAAAAAGAAGCCCACATATATGGTATTAGATATTATCAATTCCAAAATACAAGATTACAAAGCACACATACAAGATAGCTCAGCATATAAATCCTTATTCAAATGGGATGCAATCAAACAATTTCAAGACAATTGGGATTTAAAGGCAGAGGACTTTAAACAGATGTATGAAAATAGTTTTTCTAAAAATGTTTCTACACGTTTATGGGAGGGAGAAAACTTTTTCCCAAAAGAAGCTATGTTTGTGATGCTAGATTATGATCAAGAAAAGGTTCGTGGTATGTTTACCAACCTATTGAATGAAGAAAAAGATTTAGAGGCTAGAATCGAATTCTTTATTTATGACTGTAATACCATGCGTAATCAAATCCTTAAAACAAATCCAGAATTCACCAATCATTTTCATGGGGATTATGCAATGATCTCTATTTATTTATCATTTAAATATCCTCAAAAATATTCTATCTATAAATATGATGAATTCAAACAATTCATGGAAGCTGTTAAAAGTAAGTCTATTCCAACAGAAAAAGACATTACTCGATTTTTTAAAGTAATGAAAACGATAAATGTTCTTATCTCAAAAGATGAGGAATTATTAGCTATTCATAAAAAAATTAGAGAAATCAACAACTCTTATACAGATGAAAGTTTATTGCTTGCTCAAGATTTTTATCACTGTAGTATCAAATTATCTTAAAAAAAAAGCTATCCAAATGGATAGCTTTTTTTTATTCATCTAACAAAATTTCAATTTCTGCATCAATAACTTTGATTTCAGAATTTGCTTTATACATTGGCAAACCTACTTTCATATTGGGTCTTTTATGCCCTGTTTCTGTAAGCCAAGCATCTTTTTGAACAACCTGTTTACGTTCTACTAAATCCAAAATCCGTGTTCCATTGCTAAAAGTATCAAAACATTCCTTAGGCGTATTTTGAAGTCTTTCCAATTCCTCTAAAGAAATTAAAATCTGATTGGCCATCAACCAATGGGAATTTTTAGTTGGATGTATTCCATCATAAGCAAATTTATAATAAGGATTGTTCAATCTGTTCATTCCTACTTTAACCAAAAGAGGTGTATGAATATCAAGTACATTCCAGTCATTTGTATACATATTACTCACCAACCAATTTGAATAAATATCAACTACATTGGTATAGGCCTCATCTCCCTCCTTTTCGTATATCGTAGGAGTTATATAAATTACCGGTATCTCTTCTTTCACCAATCGTTTGTTCAGCCAACTCATACCTTTTTTAAAAGCATCAAATCTCGATTCATCAAATGGTAAATAAATCCCATCATTGATACCGTAACAAGCAAAAATAAAATCTGGGTTCGATTTCTTTAAAATACGTTTCAAACGCTCTTGCAGCTCAGGTCTATCAAATTTCCCATCGGCATGCCCTTCTTCTGATAACTGAGAAACGGTTTCACTAGGCAAACCAACATTTATAAATTCTAACTCCCGATCTGGGTATTTCAATTTGTAATACGCTTCTATGTAAGCAATATAATGACCTTGATAGGTGATGCTATTTCCTAGAAATACAATTCTCTTGGCGTCATCAGGAATTTTAAACGTAATTTTTTGTGCGATAGTTAAAAAACTAAAGAGTACTAGGGGTAGGAATACTATTTTTTTCATAATTAATGGATGTTACCTCCAACTGGCAACTTGCTTGGTACCGAAGAAGGAATTTCTTTATCAAAATTAGTTGAATTTAAGCTATTAAAGAAAGAAATAATTAACGACATATCCTTAACTTTTATTGTAATTTTTTCCGCTAAACTATCCATTTCTTTATCCAATACGTTGGGATTTATAGATTGCCCTGTTGAAATATCTTCATAAAACTCAAGAACTCCCTGCAAATCATTAAACTTTCCATTATGCATATAAGGGGCTGTGAAACGCAAGTTTCTTAAACTCGGGGTTCTAAATGCAAAAGTACTATCTGTTCCAACATCTATATAAGAGAGTTTTGGGTTTTCTGGAACACCAAGCACATGCAATTTATAATCAGAAAACATGGGTCCACTATGACAGGTAGCACAACCTGCACTTTTAAAAAGTTCAAAACCTTTCTTTTCACCTTT
>NZ_JAQWGB010000179.1 GCF_029238425.1 Flavicella sp. | reverse complement strand
AATACTTTTTAAGCAAAAAAATATGGGTACTAAGGAAGTAAAGTACCCATACTAAAATTAATTGACCAAATTAATTTTGCTAACTTAACTCACTAATTTAAATGTTTTACTATTTTTTTACTGGTCGGAGAGGTTGTTGAATAAAAGAAATCTACAAAGTATCCTTCCTTATTGATTAAATATTTTTGAAAATTCCAACGTACTTTAGAACTTGTATTTCCGTTTCTACTTACTTCTGTTAACCATTTATAAATTGCATGTGTATCCTTTCCTTTTACCTCTACTTTTTCAGTAATCGGGAAAGTTACTCCATAATTTAATTCGCAAAAACTAGAAATTTCTTCATTGCTTCCAGGTTCTTGATTTCCAAATTGGTTACAAGGCAAAGCGATAATTACAAGACTTTCCTTATGGTTTTGATATAATTCTTCTAATTCTTTGTATTGAGGTGTAAATCCGCATTTAGAAGCCACATTGACAAATAAAATATTTTTACCACGATAGTTTTCCAAGTTTATAGGAGTTCCATTACTGGCGTTTATTTTTATTTCGTACAAAGATTCTTTTGACGGAATTATTTTATTTGATGATAAAAAATCCAACATGTTATATTCTAATTTTAGGTTTTAATCTTGCTTCGAATTTTCGTTTTATCAAAGTCAATCTTTTCATAATGTCCATAATTTTGTCATCTTTTGAATTCTTATAAAATTCATTCAACGATAGAATTAATTCTTTTGCTTTCAGAGAGGCCCAAATTTTTTGATCACGACTTTTAAAAGTCTTAATATTTTCTTCGAATTCTAATGCTTCTTGTATAGTTTCCATAAAATACTATTTTTTGATATATCAAATATACAAAATGTTTATTTAAAAACACTTTTTGTTAAACATAATATTTTTAATGATTTTTAAGTTGTTTTATTCCTAAGGAACAAAGAAGATTTTTTTTCGAAACGCTTATCTTTGTTTTATAATTTCAAAATATAAAAATTGTCCCAGCTTCCTTTTAAGAATTTTTTCATCGATGTAATATTACCTATTCCATTGCAACGCTTGTTTACGTACAGTATAACCGAGGCGGAGGCAGAATTTTTGAAAAGAGGAATGCGAATAGCTGTCCCGTTTGGAAAGAAAAAAATATATACTGCTCTAGTGTATAAAATTCATGAAGTGGAGCCCGCAGCATATGAGGCAAAACCAATCCACCAGATATTGGATGAGGTTCCCGTTGTAAACGAATTGCAACTCAAACATTGGGAATGGATTTCAGAATACTATATGTGTTCTTTGGGAGATGTATATAGAGCTGCTTTGCCTTCAGCATTTTTACTAGAAAGTGAAACAATTGTCCTTAAAAATTCAAGTTTTACGCATGAATCTGTGTTAACGGATCCAGAATTTTTGGTTTTTGAAGCCTTAGGTCAACAGAGCCAACTTTCTGTATTAGAGATTAGTAACATACTTTCAAAGAAAAATATTTTCCCCATTTTAAAAACGATGATAGATAAAAATGCTATCGTTTTAAAGGAAGAAATTTATGAATCGTATAAACCGAAACTGGTTAAATATATAAGATTAAAAGAAGAACATAAAGGAGATGCAGCCTTATCTTCTTTATTGGATTCAGTAAAAAGAGCCAAACAGCAGTACCATGCCTTATTGATATTTTTCTCTGTAGAAGCTCAGACCCAAAATCCGATCAAAGCTAAAGATTTACAAGAGAAATCAAATGTATCAGCAGCAGTTTTGAAAGGACTTGTAGATAAAGATATTTTGGAGTTTTATCATATCCAAGTAGATAGGGTAAGTTTTAGAGAAGGGGATGGAAAGTTAAAAACTCTCAATGAGTTTCAAGATAAAGCATATGTTGAAATCAATGCAACTTTTGAAACCAAATCAGTTACTTTATTGCATGGAGTAACCAGTAGTGGGAAAACAGAAGTCTATGCAAAGTTGATTCAAAACCAAATAGATCTAGGGAAACAAGTACTGTTTTTATTACCTGAAATAGCTTTGACAACTCAATTGATAGGAAGGTTGAAACAGTATTTTGGTGGTAAAATATCCGTTTTCCACTCCAAGTATTCTATGAATGAACGTGTAGAGGTTTATAATAACGTTTTGAATAGGAAAGAAAAAGCACAAATAGTTTTAGGAGCGCGGTCTTCTTTGTTTTTGCCATTTTCTAATTTAGGATTGATTATCGTAGATGAAGAACATGAGACTTCTTACAAACAGTTTGAACCTTCGCCTAGATATCATGCAAGAGATGCTGCCATATTGTTGGCACATATGCACAAGGCTAAAACGCTTTTGGGATCTGCAACACCAAGCTTAGAAAGTTATTACAATGCAACCAATAATAAATATGGACTTGTAAACTTGACAAAGAGATTTGGTGAAGTTCAGTTGCCAGCAATTGAATTGGTAGACATCAAAGAAAAGCATAGAAAGAAAAGGATGAATGGACATTTTTCAGATCGTTTGATTTTAGAAATAGAGGAGGCCTTGAAAAATAAAGAGCAAGTCATTTTATTTCAAAACAGGAGAGGATATTCACCGGTTGTAGAATGTGAAACTTGTGGAGTATCTCCAGAATGTCCGAATTGTGATGTTTCTCTAACGTTTCATAAATATAGAAAAGAGTTGCGATGTCATTATTGCAATTACCGTCAAGCAATGCCACTGAACTGTGGAGCTTGTGGATCCACAAAACTGACTACCATTGGTTTCGGTACTGAACAAATTGAATTGGAATTGAATGAATTGTTTCCAGAGGTGAAAATTGGTAGAATGGATTTAGATACCACACGTGGCAAATACGGATATCAAAAAATTATTGGTGCTTTTCAGGCCCAGGAAATAGATATTTTAGTAGGAACACAAATGTTATCCAAAGGACTTGATTTTGGAAAGGTAAGTTTAGTTGGAGTGATGAATGCCGACAATATGTTGAATTTTCCAGATTTTAGAGCACATGAAAGAACTTTTCAAATGATGGTTCAGGTAGCCGGTAGATCAGGGCGTTCTAAAAAGAGAGGAAAAGTAATTATCCAAACTTTCAATCCGTACCATCAAATTTTGCAACAAGTTTCTACCAATGATTATTCACATATGTATAAGGAGCAGTTAGAAGACCGTTGGCAATTCCATTATCCTCCATTTTACAGAGTGTTAAAAATAACGCTCAGACATCGTGATTTAGTGACATTGGATAACGCAGCGGAATGGTTTGGAACTTCTTTAAAAAATGCTTTTAAAGATAATGTATTAGGTCCAACTGCTCCGAATGTATCAAGAGTAAGAAATCTTTATATCAAACATATAACCTTAAAGATACCACCAAAGCAATCTTTAAAGGCAACCAAAAAGCATATTGAAAAAATTCAGAATACTTTTACTGCCATTGCAGCATATCGATCAGTTCGCTTAGGAATTGATATAGATGCTTATTAAGACGGATCTTTCCCGTAAATATTGTTATACAAGTCTTTGTGAATTTCTTTGATGATCTTACGCTTCATTTTCAAAGTAGGCGTTAAATGACCACTTTCAATACTCCATTCCTCTGGTGTCAATTCAAATTTCTTGATCTGTTCCCACTTTCCAAAGTTGGTATTGCATTTATCTACTTCTCTCTGAATTCTTTTGATGATTCTTTCGTTAGAGCAAATGTCACTCAATTCAGATCCGCAACCTATTTCTTTTCTTTTGATCCATTCTTTGATAAATGCAAAATTTGGTTGTATCAAAGCCGCAGGCATTTTTTCTCCTTCACCAATAACCATGATTTGTTCTATAAAACGAGATTGTTTTAATTCATTTTCTAGTAGAGCAGGAGCCACGTATTTACCTCCGGAAGTTTTAAACATTTCCTTTTTTCGATCGGTAATCGTCAAGAAATTGTCATCAGATAAAACTCCTATATCTCCCGTATGGAAATAATCACCTGTCATCACACTAGCCGTTTTTTCAGGATCTTTATAGTACCCTAACATTACATTTGGTCCCTTGGCAAGAATTTCTCCGTCCTCTGCAATTTTTACTTCTACATTGTCGATAATTCTTCCAACCGTACCAATTCTTATTCCATGATTATAGGGGCAGTTTACAGAAATTACTGGAGAAGTTTCCGTCAAACCATAGCCTTCTAATATTGGCATTCCTGCAGCAGAAAAAACTCGAATCAATCTGGATTGTAAGGGAGCAGAACCAGAAACCAATGTATTCATTTTTCCTCCTAAAGCATCCTTCCATTTAGAGAAAATAAGTTTTCTTGCTAGTTTTAATTGTGTTTCATACCACCATCCATTGGCTCCATAGGGCTCAAAGCGTAACCCAAGGTTCAAGGCCCAGAAAAATAAGCCCTTTTTAATTCCTGTTAGATTGGTTCCTTTTTCAACAATGGCATCGTATATTTTTTCATATAACCTCGGAACAGCCGTCATAATATCAGGTTGAATTTCTTTAAGGTTGTCACTAATGGTTTCTTGTGCTTGTGCAAAATAAATTTCTATACCACAGTAGATATATAAATAATGGATGATACGTTCGAATACATGACAAACGGGTAAAAAGCTCAATGCTTTGGCATGACCATGTACTAAAGGAACTCTTGGAGTACTATCAAGTGTATTAGAAACAAGGTTTTTATGAGATAACATCACCCCTTTAGGTTTTCCGGTAGTCCCAGAAGTATAGATGATGGTTGCCAAGTCATCTGGTTGTACCGTTTTTTTTAGGGCTTCAACTTCCTCTTGATTTCCTGTGTCTTTTCCTAACTCTAAAACTTCTTTCCAGTTCTTTTCGCCTGTAATCTGATCAAAAGTGAACACTTCTTTAAGATGTGTGTCGTCTTTTATTTGATTTAATTTTTCAATGATACTCACATCAGATACAAAACAATAGGTCGCTTCAGAGTGATTCAATACATATTGATAATCTTCTTTGCTGATGGTTGGGTAAATAGGAATTGTTTGCGCTCCTAGTTGGAGAACTCCCATGTCCATCACATTCCATTCTGTTCTATTGGTACTTGAAATCAATGCTATTTTATCATTGGGTTTGACTCCAAGTTTTAAAAGACCTCTACTAATTTTATTAATTTCATCAATATATTCCTGAGAAGATAGACTTACCCATTCATCTCCGTATTTAGTAGAGAATGCTTTTTTCAAATTGAACTTTTCAAGTTGATGCTGTGGGAAATCAAATAATAAGGAGATATCTTTCATAATTATAGAGTCGTTTTAATCTGGAAAATTAACAGATGTTAATGCAAAATAGGAAATAAAATAAAACTAGCCAATTAAGGATTCGTTAATTCTAGTTTGTGTTTAATTTACAAAATTATTTTTTTATAATTCTTAAGGAAATTGGAGTCTCTGTATCTAAGACCCGAAGGATATACAGACCGTGCTCAAGTCCAGAAAGGGCGATTCGTTTTCCGCTGGCTTTTCCTTTTTTTACAGTTTGATTGTTGTGAGTAACTATTTCATAAACAAAGTTATCTACATCATAATTTCTGAGTTCAATCATATCGGCTGCTGGGTTCGGAAAAATAAATGGCAGTTCTTCTTTTTCTTTTTGTTCAGGAAAAATTTCTTTGTTGCAAGCTAGGTCAATGTATTCTTGTAAATCTGTTTTTCTATGTTTGCTTTCATAGAACAATTCTTTTGATTTTTGAAGCAGTTCACAGGCCTCTTCATATTGCTGTGTTTCATACAATACAACTCCTAAATTTCTCATGGCGAATGAATTGTCTTCATTTATTTCTAAAGCCTCTTCTAAATCGTTGATGCCTTTTTCTGTTTCCCCTAGTTTATGAAAAAGAAATCCACGAATAGTTCGTAAATCGCGTTCGGCAGAACCGACTCCGTATTTATATAAACTTTTCTCATTTTTAAATGAAATTTGAACATGATACATGGCTTTTTCATAGTCTCCTAAATCTGTATAGGTAGCGCCAAGAACCCAATGCGCAAAGGAATGATTGGGTACTATTTCTATTGCCTGATTTAAATAATTGATTCCTAAATCGTATGATTTTATTTGAATCAAGTAAGAACCTAGATTATGATAAAGTCTGCTTTGTTCTGGTGAAGCCCGTAAGGCTTTATATTTGTATTGAATGGCATAGTTCTCCATTTCATAACTACTGTAGATACTCCCTAAATAATCATAAACAGCAGCGACTAATTTATGATATTTCGCTTGTTTTTCGACTGAGAATTTTCCAATATAGCGTTCTAGTTTTTTTAAATCATTGAGGGCTAAAGAGTAATTCCCTAAACGATATCGTAAACTTGCTCTTTGATAAGATTTGTCAAAAGAATTGCTTGTTTTTTTTATTTTCTCATTGACTGTATTTAGCTGTAAATAATGTTTTCTTGTACGTTCTTCTGTTTTAAGAGTAAACTCAATTTTTTTATTGATACGCTCAATGAGTTTCCCATTTTCATATTTCCAAATAGTTGTTATTTCTCCTTTGGAGTTGTACTGGTAAAAGGTACCGTGGTATTTTCCGTTTTTGAAATAGATTTCCTCATTAATTTTCCCTGATTTGTAATAGGTTTTTAGACTGTCAATTTTTTTGTCATAACCGTACCATTTGATGCGAGCAGGTATACCATCATTGTATAAGTCTTTTTTTATTTTAGGAGGAGTTTCATAAATTTCAGCCTGCGCATAGATATAGCTGCAGTTTAGAAATAGGAGAAATAAAGAAACGGTTTTTAACATGGCGAATTTTTATGTTCAAGTTACTGTTTTTTTTGAACAACTAAAAAGCCAATTGATTTAGTTATTTTCTATATCACTGATATGATGCTCTAAGGCTTTTACAGAGATTTGAATTTCTACAATCAAAACAGAAAGAGAAACGATTAAGAGCAACAAAGCAAGACCAAATACCCAGGTAGCCAATGTGTTTAGTTCTATGTAAATTAAAAACATAGTTACCACACAAAGGAGCAAGCTAGAAATACCAAAAATCTGCATGGCTCTAGTTAAATAAAGCCGTTGCTTGATATTTTTAATTTGTTTGATCAGCACGGCATCCTTGTTTTTAAGGTAGGTGTCATGAAGACTTCTTACCACGGTAGCATAAGCCAAAAAACGATTGGTATAGGCTAGCATGATTAAGGAAATCGCGGAAAATAAAAGTGCCGGAGTAGTCAGTGTCAATTCTTTCATAATATATGATAAGGTTTGACTAAGTTAAGAATTTTGATTTAGTAAAAAACAAAATCCGGAAGATCTCTGCTACAATGTCCTGACCACATACTAAGAGTGTTGGATCCGGTATTGAAAATAAATAAAGTGTCTCCTTCTTGGATTTTATGAAATTTTAAATCTTTAAAAAGAATATCACCTGCAAAACATAAAGGACCCACAATATTATACGATTGTAGTGCAGCATTCTCCTCGGGTTTATCTTTGTACAGAATAGAGCAAGGGTAGTTTGCATTTAAATTGGAATATACTTTTCTCACAAAAAGATCGGCACCAACATGAACATAAACCAATTCAGGTAAAGAATCGTCATTAGAAAGAACATATTCTACATTAGAGGCTACGAAACTGTTGTGTTTGTGCACAAAGTTACCGTATTCAGTCACCAAATTAAAATCTGAAATATTTGGAATCTGATGCATCGCAGCAACAAATTCGCGCATTGTTTTTTTGTCGAATTCGATACCTCCTCCAATATCTAGGGTAATGATTTTATTTTCAATCCCTTTTTTTGTTCGTAGCTTGTTTATTTCTACTGCCAAAGCAACCATTGTTGTAATTGCCTTTAAATTGGGAGATAAATCAGTGAGGCTAGAACCAATATGAAAATGCAAACAGTCAATTTCAGAATATTGAATACAATTCTCGATGATCGCTTTTCTTTTTGTGATAGGAACTCCAAATTTTGAATTGGCTGTGGAGACATTGAAAAATGTACCTCCGGCATTTTCTACCAAAGGATTCACTCTAAGTCCAATATGACCGTTAAAGTTTTTAGGATATCTTTTTAATTCTTCTAAGGAGTTTGCATTGAGCAACATTCCCGGTAATTCGTGATGGCATTTATTTATTTCACTTATCGTTTTTACAGGAGAGTCAAAAACAATTTGATCATTCGCTGCACCTGCTTTTTTTGCAAGTAGTACCTCTTCAAAAGAAGCGGCTTCTAGTCCAAAACCTCTTTGAATTATGTGCGCCAAAACATCTGCTTGATTGCATGTTTTTATGGCGATGGCATGTTTTGTATTTGCGGGGAAAATATCTCTTAACAAATTCAATTGATAATCTAAGACCTGTTTAGAATAAAAAATAGTAGCCTTTTCAGGTGAACATAGTTTTTTTTCAATGGCTTTTAGGTAGTGAGCTTCTGCTTCTTGTCTAGAGATCGTCATAGTGTTCCTTAAGATTGCTAATTAAGATAGCAACGATTTTTTTATCCAATTCAAATGCTGTTTCATTTTTGGTAACAAATTCTCTAATGTTTTTAGAACCTATGGCCAATCGAAGAAAAGATTTATCACTAAAATAGGTTACTGGTTGCCCAATAAATACCATAGATTTTCCTTCAGACAGGTCTTTATAGCTTTTAGTAACCGTAAGGTAGTGCAATTTTCTTAGCTGTTTTTCATTTAAATAGGCTCCCTTATATTTCAGTCGAAAAGAAATAATGGTTTTATTGGTGTCCTCTTGGTAAGGCATCAGTTCAAACTCTGGATAGTTATTTATGAACTCAATAACATGGTTTCTCCATGAATCAATTTTTTCTTGAACTTGTTTAGAAGGAATTAAATTGAAATTTAGTATTTCCTGTAAGGTATATTTCCATTTTATGATACGAGCCGGGTTTAACTGATCTCTCAATCCTAGTTTAGATCTTAAAGTAGGAGGTAAGTCATACGTAGAAAAAATGCTACTAAATTCTTCAATAGAATTAGCATTGGCTTTTTTAGAAATATTATTAAGAATTGTTTTTGGAATTAATACAGCAGCGCAGAAAGGAGGACATTGATAAAACTTAGACCCGGTAATCATCACTGTAGAATTTTTTCTAATCAGTTTTTTTATGATTTCTTTGGAATGTCTAAACTGACATAAATCGGTATTCCATAAAACATTAGGTGCATCAATTTTATCAATTAGTTCCAAATTGTCTTCAATACCAGATTTGCTACCATATACCAAATTAATAATGATGGTGTGCTCAGGATGGTTTTTTACAACCTCAATAATCTCTTCTTGGTTGTTGATAATTTCACCTTTTTCACAGCGCGCCTTGCAAAAATAAGTTTCAATGTCGTTGTTTGCTAAGATGCTATCTCCCTTGACAACCGCTTCTCCAAATTGATTGTAGTTTGAATAATATTTACCGCTAGAAGCCAGTCTTGTTCCCGACCCTAATTCTTCGATGCAAGTGGTAATATTTAATATTTTTCTGTTGGGTGCAATTAATCTCGAAAGAATAAGAGGTACATAAACAAGGTCTGTACCAGAGGGTGCTAAGAATAATTCAAAATCATCTTCGTTTTCCTCATTGATAAAATCTTTAACTCTTTCAAAAATTTGATCGTTTTCTGAAATCCATTCAGAGGTGTCATTGATAGATTGATACATGTCCTTGATCAATTCAATACTATCATCTGTAACCACAGAACAAGTGCAAGAACCACGATTGATAACTTTTGTATTTGTAGCACTTACTCCATAGCGAGTCAATCCTTTGTCATTGGTGAATATTCTTTCATCTGCTCCCTGCGACAATAAGTTTTTAATATCTCTTTCTTCTTTTAACTCAATCATGTATTGGTTTCTGTATCTTAATTTTGTGCTCAATTTAGAATTTAAATTTTATTATGCAAATGCAAAGTGCTATTTTATCTAATTTGAGTCTTACAAAAGGATTCTTGTTGTTTGATTTTTTCGTAAAAATAATTTACTCTAAAGTAACAGATTCTATCAATAATTTAAAATCTTCTGCATTTTTATTTGCAATTAGAAATGTTATCTGCTCAATGCCTCCGCCTGAAAAATTGTCTTGATCTAATTTTCTACCTCTGAAGGCCGGGTACATTTGATTCAGGGGGATTTCTATTTTTTCCCATGTACCGTTGGTCTCAAAAATGGATATGTAAGAAAAATAATCCTGTGTGGAAGATTTAATTCTGAATTGATATTTTTTTTGGTCTCCTTTAATTTTCAAAATTACTTTTGAATAAGAGGAGGTGTTTATAGAGGGAAACTGGTATCGCACAGAAGAAAAACCTCCGTTGTTTTCTAAAGAAACCTTTCCTTCAAAAACACCCTGTTTTTCTTCATTGATGTTAAATTTTCCAGAGGATTCCCCTCCCATAACCACATCATCAACTACTACCCAATTTTCAGGTGTTGCTGATTGTTTAAAATCGATAATTATTTGTGCTTTCATAGCAATTGGCATAAGAATCAAAAATAGTAATTTCATCAGTGTTTTTTGCATGTTTAAAGTCAAAATTAATCTTTGATTTTGCGGTTATAGTTGCTGCCTCTTGGCGCATTGTTTTCTTTTAAAACGATTTCTGAATGTAAATATTGAGCTGCATCTGCAGAACCTTTTACTTTTGATTCGCTTCTAGCAATCATTTCACGCTCGTATTCTAAAAGTACAGATGCTCTAATTCCTTTTTTTCTCCAATCAGAACCCTCATTACAAAACTTTGTGATTTTTCTAGCTAAGGATAAGGCATCGAGTAATGCTTGATTGGCTCCTTGGCCTTTAAACGGACTCATAGGATGAGCTGCGTCACCTAATAAAGTTGATTTGTTTGCTTTTGAGAAATGCTCTTCTGTGAGTAAAGTTCTATCATAAACAGGATATCCTGAAATAAGAGAATCGGCTGTGTTTTGAATAATATCTGGTATAGGCTGGTGCCATTGGGTTCTTAGAAGAGCTTCTTTTTTTAGTGATTTAGAGCCTTTTTTACTTAAGTGAATTGCTTGCTCTTCTAGTAAAGGAAAACTAAGTTGCCACATAACTTTGTCAGCAGTAAAGGGCATTACATAAATTCTTTCATTTCCGTTGGCCGTTTGAAAAACAGTCTCTCCATTCAATAAAGGGTTGTCTTTTAATCTGTTTAATGGACAAATTCCTAAAATAACAATGCAATCTAAATAGTTAAGAGGTGTCGTAGCTTCTCCAATAATTTGTTTTCTAACAGAACTTCGAATACCATCTGCACCAACAATAAGATCAGCAGTTTCTGTTATTATACTTCCATTAACATTAAAGTTCATAGAAATAGTTTCTTCGTCTTTAAAGTCGATGAGTTGATGGTTCCATTGAATAGATTCTTGACCACCAATTTGGGTCAAAAGTTCTTTTCTTAATTCTTGTCGAGCGATATGAATATTAGTGCGCTTGTTGTTCGGAATCGATTTTTGATCTACCCATTTTTGCATTCCCCATTCTCCAAGGATGTCGCCTTCAGTATTGTGTACTACGTGTTTTTTTGAAACTATCCCATTTGTGAGATCAAATAACCCAAGTCCTTGTATAGCCTTACTAGCCTGTTGTAACGTAAGTCCATAACCTTGAGCTCGTTCTTCAAAAGAACCATCTCTTTCGTAAATAATAAATGGAATTCCTCGGTGCAAACAGGCAATCCCTAAAGCAATTCCTCCGATACCACCCCCTATGATTGCCACCTTTGGGTATTCTTTGATTGTTGGAAAAAAGTTGGATTTCACAATCCCGGTTCCTTCACAACTTGCACATGAATATTGAGGTCTTTTAGGTAAGCTAGGTTGTTTTTTTGCGTTTGGGTTTTCTTGAAAAGCTTCTAGATCTTTTTGATATTGAGCCCTCACTTTTTTTCGTAGTTTCCTACTTTTCATTCCTTGCCCTTTGCAATCTTCACAACTTGCAAATTTCATGTCGTTGTTTGGGTTCATAAATACTGTTTCAGTACTGGTAATAAGTTTTTTTTACTTGGACCGAAATTTACTCTTTTTTTATAAAACTAAAGATCCTGCAGGTTTCTTTGATGATGCAAGAATATTATAAATATGAAAAAGACATTGTCTTTTATGTTTTTGAAAATAGCTTTTTATAATAGATTGTCATTTTTTCTGCTTTTTTTATTTTGAGTAGACTGGTCTATTTATTTGCTGAATTTTTTTAGTTTTTTCAAATTATCATTGAACCAATTTTAATAAATATTATTTCTCCCCCGTTGTAAATAAACCTTCCATCACCAAAGGAACTCCATCAAAGTCAAGTTCTGGTTCAGCTATTATTTCTGTCGATACTTTTTGAAAGCCGGTAGTCTTTAATAAGAGTTCTATTTCCTGTTGAGTATGTTTTTCAAAATTGTGTTTGGTAAAAGAAATTTTATCCATCAGTTCCTGAGATCGATAGCCAATAAGCAATTTTCCTTTTGGTTTTAAAACCCGAAATAATTCTTTAACGTTTGCCTCTAAATTTGGCCAAAAATAAATTGTGTTTGTTGTTGTGATACAATCCATACTGTTATCCTCAAAAGGCAATTTTTCAATAGATCCATTGATAAAAGAAACCTGTCCACTTTCAATAAAGGCTTGGTTTAATTTTGTAGCCTCATCAATCATTGTCTGAGAAAAATCTAGACCCACATAACGTAAATTTGTGTTAAGAGCCAATAGGTCTTTTATAAAATACCCATTTCCCATTCCAATTTCAAGGATGTTTGAATTGGGAGAAGGAGCCAAGCATTTATACGAATTAAGACAAATGTATTTGTTGCCTTTGTTCATTTGTTTGCCAACTTCTTTACCTTGTTCTCCAGATGGTTTTTTTAATTGACTTGCTAATTCTTTTTCTGTCAAGTCGGTAGAGTTAAATTTTTCAGCCATAAGTAGATCTTTTTCATTTTTTACTCGGTGAATTTAGAAATAAAAAATTAGTTTCGAAACCATGGAGCTTAAAAAAAAATAGAAATAAAATTTTGACTGTTTTGTAAAAAAAATGGCTAATTAGCTAGTTTAAAAATGGATTAAGATTTATTTTTTCTTATAATTTTTAAAATTCTACTATAAGCTATTTCTGCCAAATTCCATTGATAACCATTGAAGTCTGTGGTATTGTTAAATTGAATGACCACGGTATCTATATCTTCGTGATATTTAGCGATGCTTTGATAGCCAGCGGCTAAACCTGTATGATTGTACTCATACAGAGAGCTATAGGTTTCTTGCTCATCAGATTGAAATACAGTACCATCATTCAATGCTCTTAAAAAAACAGCAACATCATGTGCAGTGGCAAACATACCCTGATCTTTGTGCTTTTGATCTTTATCAATTCCTACGTAATAACCGCTCATCACACGGTCTAAATCTAGGTCTTTATTAGAGCCATACGTATCCGTCAATCCTAGTGGTTGAAGAATTTTTTCTTTGATATAATAAAATTGATCCTTGCCTGTGATTTTTTCAATCAGTTTGGCTAGTAAAAGGTAATTGGTGTTGCTATATCCATAGGAAGTATTTGGCTTAAAGTTGGCAGGAAGGTCTAAAACATATGCAATAGCACCATCTCTATTAGAAGGAGGATTTTGCCAAAACTCATTTTGATCTGTGAAATTAGGAATTCCGCTGCGATGCTTCACGAGCATTTCTATTGTAATTTGATCTGCATATTCAATATGTCCAATATATTCTGGGAAATAAGAAGCGACACTTTTTTGTAGGTCTATTTTATTTTCATGAGTCAATTTGGTAATAGCAACTGCAACATACAATTTTGTGATACTAGCAATACAAAATAAGGCATCTGGTTTGGCAGGTATTTTCATTTCTTTGTTATGCCAGCCAGCAGCATACATTTGAGGTTCCTTTCCTGCTTCCTCTACATAGACAATCATTCCATCAAAACCAAAATTCAGACTTTGCTCTAGTTGTCCTTCTATATTGTTTGGTAAAGGGAGAATCCAAGCTTTTATTAAAATCCAGGGTACAAAATATAAAGAAATAAAAGTTCCGGAAAAAAGGATGGCTCTTAGAATGTAAACACTGGTTTTTTTCTTCATTTTGACGCTGTTGATGAACGAGTAAGCTCAATGTAAAAATAAGTTTATCCTTTGAAAAAAAATAACCTTTGGCTTTTATTGTTCCTTTTTTATAAAAAAAAACGGTTTGAATGTACTTCAAACCGTTTTATATAATTTCAAAAATATTTATTTAAGTTCCTTCAAAATAGTCAATGCTGCTAGTTTTCCAAGTTCGTTTGAAGCGAGAGGACTTGCTCCCGTAATTAATTTTCTATCAGCGCAAACAGTAGTATCAGATTTCGTATTCATGAGTATAGCTCCCAAAT
The DNA here is from genome assembly GCF_029238425.1 of Flavicella sp. Taxonomy (GTDB): domain Bacteria; phylum Bacteroidota; class Bacteroidia; order Flavobacteriales; family Flavobacteriaceae; genus Flavicella. The sequence goes on along the minus strand of NZ_JAQWGB010000179.1, from coordinate 3,096 downwards.
TTTTCAATTTTTCGCTCAGTCCCCAAGGCATATGTCCAGGAAGGTACCCAATCAACGGAGTTTGTTTGTCAACAGAATCTGGAAATACTGCCATTTTATATCCTTCATAGAGGAATTTCTCACCATTTAAGGTGGTTGATAATAAAGATCCGGGTCCATGACATAATGTGACTGTGAATAATTCATTTTCATTTGCCCAATGTAATATCTTTCCAACATTTTCGTTTTCAGGAATTCCAATCATCGCACCATGCCCACCAGGGATAAAAACAGCAGCATAATTCTCTGATTTGGTAAAAGAATTATTTATAAAATCCGTTAAACTCAACGGTTTTTGCAATTGTGGCTGTAGCTGTTTGAAAATTTTAGAAACATATTCATCTTCATTTGGAAAGGCCCACATTTCAAAAACTACGGGTTTTCCAGTAGGAGTTGCAATTTCAAAATCAAAACCAGCATTTTGTAAATGTAACATGGGTAGCAAAGCTTCTATAGGATGATTTCCAGTAGAAAATGCTTTGCCATTTTTCATGATCATGTTTTTCTCCTCAGTAAAGATTACTAAAATTTTAGATCTTTTTCCAGTGTATTTTGGGTATGTAGTGTTTTGATAATCTGTTTTTGATACCGTTCCTAGTTTTAAAGCTAGTTTTGAAGGCTTATAGGATCCATCAGGTTCTAGCTGAGGTGCAATTCCAAGTATTTTTTTTAACATAAGATCTGAATTTTAGTTTTTTCAAAATTAGAAAGCTTCCATTGATAAAAAAATACCCTATGGTAATAAATTAGGTTTTCGATTTTTCGGCTCTTATACGACTTAAACTTTGTTGGGTGATTCCTAAATAAGAAGCAATATGATAGTTTGGTGTATATAGTTCTATATCAGGGTATTGTTTTGTGAAGAGATTGTAACGCTCTTTAGCTGTAAGTTGTAGTTGGTTAAGGATTCTTTTATTTAAACTGACCACATGTCTTTCTAAAATTTTTCTTTGGAAAATTTCAAATTCAGAAAATTTTAAATAGATCTCATCCAAATCTTTTGCATTGAATTGAATGATGTTCGAGTCTTTGATACACTCCACTGTTAGTGTTGCTATATCGGTATCATAGTAAGCAATAAAATCACTTATCCACCAATTTTTAATAGCAAACTGAAGGGTGTGTTCTTTTCCGTTTTTATCAACACAAAAAGACCTTATGCAACCACTTGTAACATAAAAAGTATTTTCGACTCTTTGACCTTGTCTAATTAAAATATCCCCTTTGGAAACTTTCTTTTCTTTGGCAATAGAGTTCACGTACTCTTCCGCTTCAGGACTCATTTCAATGAGGTTTTTAATACTTGATATTAAATCTTGTAACAATTTTAGTGGGTTTAGTGTTTGTGATAATTTATTTTTTTAGAATTCAACTAATGATAAAAATAAAGAAATAGTGTTTGGTGAAAGCAGAAATAGCTAAGAGATTAAAGGTTTTCTTACTCACTATAATTCGATTTTGTGGATGTCAGATAGTTTTTTGGTACAATTTTGAGATGTTGTCTTATATAGTTTCTATATTCAACTAGCTCCGGAAAGTTATAGAAAAATAAGATTTTATCATTCTTTATAACTCCTTTACTCGGAGCATCACATAAAACAAAGTACGTCCAAGATTCAGCTATATCTTCTTCAGGTGCTTCTGCAGCATAATCTGTTACAAACTCGTTCTCGTATTGGAAATAAAAGTCCAATAGTTTTTTTGCTTTCCTATTAGAGTTCTTTTTGCTGTCTATTTTATCCCATTCAATAAGCCGATCTATAGACCAGAACTCCCTCACAAAAAGACCTAAGTAACTTTCCTTTTTTGCATATCCTTCAGAGGTAAGGTAACCTTTGTTTTCATCTTGAAATAGGTCATCAGTAAGTTCAATTTGTGTTGAGTTTAATGTCAACAAGTGTCCAAATTCATGGATTATTGTATGAGAATAATCTATAATTTCTGACTCGTCCTTGCTGTTGATGTTTGCGTCTTCAATATCAAGGTCAAATAGCCATCGAACCACAGAGTTATCTAATTGATTCAGTCCTCCGAGATCTTCTTCTTCACCATCGGTAAACAAACGAAGGGAGACAATATACGTATTGATTAAATGCTTAGGAAGCATGTTTGTAATTACATTCCAGTAGCTCTGTCCTAGTTCATTATTGTTAGCTGTAATTTCATTCTGAAGTACTCCATTTTTTATTTCCCAAATACCATATTCTTTTTGAGAAAATATACATGAAGAATTTATAAGGAAAAGGAAGGCAATAAAAATTTTATGAATCATATCATCGTAATTATGGAGAAACACAGTTCTTGTATCTAACAATAGAGAAAGATACTAAATTTACTTTTCCAAAACTCGCAATGCAATGATGTTTTAGACTGACAATAATTAGGACTTGATATTTATTCTAAAATAAAATGACTTATTCTTGGTCGGACTCCCTGTGAACATTATCCAAGTTCAAAGGTTGTCATTCCAAAAATTTTATTCCAAGGATTTTCAGGTGCTTTGCCATTGTACATTCTTCCACATTCAAAAACGAATTTAGCATTGTGTTTTTCTACTAATTTTTTAGCATCCATATTAATTAATGGAATATCTAGAAAAACAGATTTATTGGGAACAGCATTTAAACAAGCTTTATATAGAGCGTTGGCGATTTCGTAATCATCCGCGAAAAGAGGCCCGATTTTATATCCTGTATCTACTTTCCTAAGAATACAGAAACCTTTCAGGCTATTGTTTTCAGAGTATTGGAAGGAGAAACTATCGGTAAGAAAAATCCATTTTTTGAGAAAATTTTGTCTAGGAAATCCAAAACACCTGAGGTCATAAGTAGTAATTTTATCAAAATATTTTGCATAAATGGGAGAGATGTTTGGATGTACTGGGAATTTTTGGCCTATTTTTTCATATCGTTTGTCTTTAAAAGCAAGTTCAAAACCTCCTTTTTTATAAAAAGGTTGCATCGCTACAACTCCGTCCATACCAATACTGGCGTTAGGGAGTAGTCTACTTTTGAGTTTCTCCAATCTTTGACGCCAAAGTTTCGTTCCGATTCCAAG
>NZ_JAQWGB010000160.1 GCF_029238425.1 Flavicella sp. | reverse complement strand
GAAATAGCTGAATTAGCGAAAGTTTCTACGGGAACAGTGGATAGAGTGCTACACAATAGGGCGGGAGTTTCAAAAAAAACTGCTGAACGTATCAAGGCTTTATTAAAAGAGCATCAGTTTAAATTGAACGATGTTGCTAGTAAACTTGCCAACAGAAAAAAGTACAATTTGGCGACTTTGTTGCCTCAATTTGATGTCAAAAATTCTTTTTGGAAATCTCCCTATTTAGGTGTGTTAAAAGGCAAAGAGGAGGTGGGTTTTTATGGAGTGCAAACGTCTAATTTTCATTTTGATCAATTTGATGCAGCCTCATATGTGTTGCGGTTTGAAGAGTTAATGGAGAGTAAGCCAGATGCTGTTGTATTGGCACCCATTTTTAAAAACGAAACAAAAAAAATAGTAGCACAGCTTGATGCAGCGGATATTCCTTATGTGTTTTTAAATATAGATATAGAAGGATATAAAAATTTGAGTTATATCGGGCAAAATTCGGTGAAAAGTGGAAAACTTGCCGCGAAATTAATGCATTTATGCTCTAATGAAAATGATGAGTTTTTGATAATAAAGCTCAGAAAAAATATAAATAACTATACGGCTCTTTCGGATAGGATTATTGGGTTTTCAAGTTATTTTGATGAGAAAAAGATTCCAATGAAGATCCATAGTTTGACTTTTGATTCTTTAGGGAATGAGGAGCTAATTTCTCAGGAATTGAAAAGATTTATGAAAATGAATTCTAAGATTCAAGGAATTTATATGCCTTCGAGTCAGATTGCAGCTTTGGTAGATTGTTTACCAAATGAAAAACTGATAGGTTTATCGGTGATTGGACATGATACCACGGAAAGAAATCTAGAAGCATTGGATGCAGATAAAGTGTCGTTTCTTATTTCCCAAAAATCATTTGAGCAAGGGTATGATGCAGTATCTGTAATATCAGATTACTTATTGCAAAATAAAGAACCTAAACAAAAAATATATTCTCCCTTGGAGATAATCACAAAGGAGAATATAGATTCTAAATTTTAAATGTAAGCGACTTCAAACTTTTCTTTAGCCGTTTCACATACACTACAAACATAAGAAGCAGGTAAGTCTTCAAAAGCAGTGTTAGGAGTAATGTCTACTGTGCTATCTCCTAATTGACTATCGTATATAGTCAAACAATCTGGACATTGATAAACTTCTGTTTTTTGCGTTTCTACCTTTTGTGTGTTTTTATCTTCTTTTTCTTGAGGCGCGTCTCCCAGTTGGTCAAAATACATTCTACTCAATTCCATTAACAAACCAGGTAATTCAATTTTATCGACATCCTGTGCGTAAACGATATAATCTTGCGTGTTTGGGTTAAAGTTTTTTGAATAGAGTACGTTAAAGGTTGGTCTAACTTGGAAGTTTTTAACAATGGAAGGTGTTTTATTTTTTTCCACCATTGCAGTAGTAAAATACGTTTTGTTTTCACCAAAGTTACTGATTCCAAAAGTCATTCCGTAAGTACTTATATCATTTTGATCAAAGCTTTTTACGATGAATTTTTTCAAATCTAAAGCAGAATCATCTGCTACAGGAATATGCCAATTCATTTCTAAAGAAGAGTGTCTAACATTGATTCCTCTTTTTCCTAAAAATTTCTCAAGTGTTAGTTTATCTTCTTTATGGATACCTTTTAC
>NZ_JAQWGB010000117.1 GCF_029238425.1 Flavicella sp. | reverse complement strand
TGTTCGTTAATTCATTTTGAACAAGTAATTCATTTACCTTAAATCCAGAATTTAAGTTGAATCCTACATTGGCTACCGGGATAGCAAATGTAAATGAATTTTTAGGAATGTAAACTGGCGATACATTTTGAGTTTGAACTACGTAATCTCCAAGATTGTAGAACGAAAAATAATCTTGTGCATTGATATTGTTTGCAGCAACAACTAAAAATGCTATGTATATATATATGTGTTTTTTCATCTTTTTTATGTCTTTTTTAGTTGTTCTCTTCATCATCACCAGTGATTTCTACATCAACAACGGCATTCAGGATTAACTTAATGGTGTCTGATCCATTTAACTTCACGGCTTCTGTTCCAGAATTAAAAGTAATATCTAATCCAACTTCAGTAGCTTGTTTCAATAGCTCCATTTCACTGAAAGTAAAATTAATTGTGTTTGTAGTGTTCGTTGATCCGTTAGACTTACCGGTGGCATCTGTTGGTGCTGCTTCAAAAATAGGAATAGATTTAGTCAGCCCATTTGCAGTTCCATTTTCTTTGAATATTAAATCTATCGATCCAGATAATGGAATATTGTTTACCGTTGTTACATCTATTGATAGTTCATTTAAATCATCAATATCTTCTCCTAAATCTAATTCAATATCATCTTGAGAAATTGTTACATCTGTAAACTTCACTGTCAATGGTACATCAACGGTAACATCTACAGAAAGACCATCATTAGTAGTAGCATAGAAGTTTTCATTTGTTCCTGCTAAAACAGGATTTGCCTTTCCAGAAACATTTAAGTTAAATCTAGTAGGAGCTGATGATAACAATGCATTGATGTTAGAGTTGTCTTTATCTAAAGTTGTAGAGGTAACAACAGCAGCTGCCCCAGCTGAATACGTTGTGATTCCATCAAAGATGATATAATCACTACCGGCAGTCAATTCATCGGCATCAACACTAGTATATGTTAACGCTGTAGAGGTAGTTCCTACTCCTTTGTCACCGGCGATTCCACTGACATCAATTCCTATTGGAAATCCAAAGCCATTTGTTGCAGCTATCGTCATTGATGCATCTTCAAATGTGATTCCATCTCCAAAATCGTTAAAGAAATCTAAATCGATTGTATTATTGTCAACAGAAAATGGCTCTTGTTTGAAATCACCATATACAACATCTGTTGAAGCACCCGATAAAACAGCACTGTAAGAGATATTATCTGCTGCAGTTAAGTCTTGTCCTGAGATAAATGTAAAAACTGAAGACATATTTAAAACAACTCTGTTCACAGTGGCATCAAACGCGGTACCATCATGTGTGAAGTTTGCATTGTACTCATTTAAGTTGATTGTAAGGTTTTGACTTCCTGCTCCATTTAGGGTTACAGTTCCTACATATTCACTATCATCTGTTTTTTTTGTAAATGAGGGGATACTCATTGTTAAAACAGCATTGGCTGCTTGGAATGTAGAGGTAAAAGTAATTACCATTGTTCCATTACTGAAAGATGCTCCAGTCAGTTCTTGTGTAAGTCCTAAATCATAAACTACCTGGTTGTCATCTGATTTTCCACCTGCAAGAGCAGCTGGTAAAGGATCAGGTAATGTTACAGGAAATGTTGCTGGGCTTATGTCCGATGCAGTTACTGGTGTAGCTACAGAAGATGTGATAGTTACATCTTCAATGGATACATCAAAAGCACTATCATCTCCTCCATTAATACTTTCTGTGTAGGTGAATGAGAAATTTCCATTTGTGTCTTCATCTAATTCTTCAACCTCTAATTCGTCAAAAAGTTCTGACAAAGTGTACGTTGCATGACCTACAGGAAGATTCACTCCGCCCTCCCAGGTGAAATCTTCAATGTCGTTATCGAAATAACTAAGGTCGCAAGAAGAAAAAATACTTGCTAAAATTATGGCTGATAAGCCAAAAAGTCTTGTTTTTTTCATGTAATTTATTTTAAAAGTGTGAGTATTTGGTTACTGGACAAAGATAAGAATTATAAATTAACATAATTTAACAAATGATATTGTAGTTGGTTTTTTAGTGTAATCGGTATCTTTGCCGTCATAAATGCGAATTTGATATATATGGTACGAAGAATTACAGGATTTTCTAAGTTTTCTAAGGAAGAAAAAATTGATTGGTTGGTAAAAGCATTCTTTAACAAGCAATCTATTACCAAAGAGACCTTGATAAAGTATTGGAATACAGATGAAAAATTGCAAAGATTGCACGATGATTTTATCGAAAACACCATCTCTAATTTTTATTTACCATATGGTGTTGCTCCCAATTTTATCATTGACGGAATCGACTATACCATACCCATGGTTATCGAAGAAAGTTCGGTAGTAGCTGCCGCTTCTTTGATAGGGAAATTTTGGAGTACTAGAGGTGGTTTTAAAACTGAAATTTTAGGAACTACCAAAATAGGTCAGGTGCATTTTATCTATGAAGGTGATGCTGTTGAAATTGAAGCTTATTTTAAAGATGTAAAAAAAGACCTATTAGCAAGTACAGAATCAATCACAGCAAACATGCGAAAGCGTGGTGGTGGAATTTTAGATATAGAGTTGCGTTCTAAAACAGAAGAACTAGATCATTACTATCAACTACATGTAACTTTTGAAACGAAAGATTCAATGGGGGCTAATTTTATCAATTCTTGTTTGGAGGAAATCGCATCTAGGTTTGAAAAAGAAGGCATACACATAGTAATGAGTATTTTGTCTAATTATGTTCCGGAATGTTTGGTGAGAGCAGAAGTATCTTGTAAGGTGGAGGAGTTGATTCAAGGTACATCTGAAATAGATCCAAATGAATATGCAAGAAAGTTTAAAACAGCTATTGATATTGCGAATGTAGAACCGCATAGGGCAGTGACTCATAATAAAGGTATTATGAATGGTATCGATGCCGTGGTTTTGGCTACCGGTAATGATTTTAGAGCGATCGAATCTTGTGCGCATGCCTACGCTGCGAAAGATGGTCGTTATAAGAGTTTGACTCAGTGTGAAGTTAAAGATGGAGTTTTTAGATTTTGGATAGAAATTCCATTGGCTTTGGGTACTGTTGGAGGTTTGACGGCATTGCATCCGATGGCAAAATTATCTTTAGAGTTATTGCAGAATCCTTCCGCGGAAGAATTGATGAAAATTATTGCAGTGGCAGGATTGGCGCAAAATTTTGCTGCTTTAAGAGCCTTGACTACAACGGGAATTCAGAAAGGGCATATGAAGATGCACTTGATGAATATCCTAAATCAATTGGGTGCTACCAATGAAGAAAAAGAATTGACTGTTGCTCATTTTGAAAAAGTACCAGTGACACATAGTGCGGTGCATGAATTTTATAAAACATTAAAATAATGGAGCAATTTTATAGCAATGGAAAACTGCTTTTAAGTGGTGAATACTCTGTTTTAGATGGTGCTCTTGCCTTGGCTGTACCTACTAAATTTGGACAAAGTTTGGAAGTGAGTCTTTTGGATGTCCCAGTGTTAATATGGGAAAGTTTCAATTGTATCAAACAGTTGTGGTTTCAGGCAGAAATAAAATTGGAGAAATTATCTGAACTGAGTGAAGAACCTAAGTTGGCTACTTTGCAAAAGATTTTGTTGGTTGCTCAGGAGTTAAATCCATCTTTTTTGTCAGATGGAAACGGTGCTTTTGTGCAAACATTTTTAACCTTTCCAAATGAATGGGGATTAGGAACCTCTTCTACCTTGATTAATAATATTGCCAGCTGGGCTAAGGTTGATGCTTTTGAATTATTGCAAAAATCTTTTGGAGGAAGTGGTTATGATATTGCTTGTGCACAGAATGATACTGCGATTCATTACCAAATTATTGATGCTAATCCGAGCGTTAAAAAAGCTGCCTTCAATCCTTCTTATTTGAAGCATATTTATTTCGTTTATTTAAATCAAAAGCAAGATAGCAAGGAAGGAATTCAGTTGTATAAAAATACAAAAGGAGATAAAGAATCTTTTGTTGCTGAAATATCTGAATTAACAGAAAAAATTACTTTGTGTGAAAACTATAATGAGTTTATAACTCTTTTAAAGGAACACGAAACAGTTACCGGTGAATTTATTGGTATTGCTCCGATACAGGAACAGTTGTTTTCTGATTTTGATGGGGCTGTGAAAAGTTTAGGTGCTTGGGGAGGAGATTTTATTATGACCATAGGAGATGATAATACACCGGAGTATTTTGAAGAAAAAGGATTTGAAATAATACTTCCTTATGAAGATATGATTCTTTAGGAATTGAAAAGAAGTTGATGATATGAGTGAAAAGAGAGATGTTATTATTGTTGGAGGAGGAGCTGCCGGTTTTTTTACGGCAATTACAGCTAAGGAATTGAATCCTAATTTATCGGTTACCATACTTGAAAAAGGAAAAGAAGTATTGCAGAAAGTGAAAATTTCTGGTGGTGGACGATGTAATGTGACTCATGCTTGTTTTGTGCCGAAAGATTTGACAGAATTTTATCCAAGAGGGAGAAAAGAATTGTTAGGACCTTTTCATCAATTTATGACCGGAGATACCATGGAGTGGTTTGAAAGTAGAGGAGTGCCGTTGAAAATAGAAAAAGACAATCGTGTTTTTCCGCAGTCAAACTCATCACAGAGTATTATCGATTGCTTTATGCAGTTGGTACGTAAGTACGATATTGAGGTGTTGAAAAATCATGGAGTCAACTCTGTGAAAAAAGAAAATGAAGTCTGGGAAATAACTAGTACTAAAGGAGTGTTTGAATGTCATAAGTTAGTTGTTGCTGCTGGAAGCAGCAAACGAGTATGGGATTTGGTAACTACTTTAGGGCATAAAGTTGTGGAGCCTGTACCATCTTTATTTACATTTAATATTAAGGATTCTAGGTTGACTGATTTACTAGGAGTCTCGGTTCCAAATGCTACTGTGAAAATAGTGGATACTAAATTAGAGTCTCATGGGCCATTGTTGATTACACATTGGGGAATGAGTGGTCCTGCAATTTTGAAATTATCAGCTTTTGGTGCTAGAAAGCTGGCAGAAATGAATTACGAATATAAAGTAGAGGTGAATTGGTTGTCGAAATCTTTTGGTCAAGTAGTTCAAGAATTGCATAAAGTGAAAAAAGCAAATACAAAAAAACA
>NZ_JAQWGB010000116.1 GCF_029238425.1 Flavicella sp. | reverse complement strand
CTTGTTTCTGATTATACAACCTATTGGTCTAATGGAAATAAAGCGTACCATGTTACTTATAATCTAAATGGGAAAAGAAATGGACTGGAAACAAGTTGGTGGGCAGATGGTAAACTTTCTAAAAAAAGAAACTTAAGTAATGGTAAAGAAAACGGTTTGCAAAAAGCATGGTTGCAAAATGGTAAATTATATGTAAATTATGAAGCAAAAGAAGGCAGGATCTTTGGAATGCGCCGTGCAAATTCTTGCTATAATTTAAAGAAAGAAACCGTTATCAAATATGAAGATTATAAAAATTAATGTATTACTTCTTTTCCTGGTTTGTTTAGGTTGTAAAGATGCTAAAACAAAAAGTAGGGTGGCAAATTTACCTTATTATAAAGATGAAAGTTTTACTCCTTATTGGTTAGAACCAGGTAGTGATGAAGAAAAGAATTTTCATAGTGTTTCTAATTTTTCAATGACTAATCAAGAAGGGGGAAATATTACAGATGCTACTTTTTCAGGTAAAATATATGTAACGGATTTTTTCTTTACCTCATGTCCAGGAATTTGTCCAAGAATGACTGCAAATATGAAAGAAATTCAAGATGCTTTTTTGAATGAAGAAAAGTTATTGCTATTGTCTCATTCTGTGACACCTGAAAAAGATTCTGTTCCAGCTTTAAAAGACTATGCTATAAATAAAGGAGCGATTTCAGGAAAATGGCATTTGGTTACTGGTGATAGAAAGGCGATTTATGACTTGGGTAGAAATCAATATTTTGTAGAGAATGATTTGGGGATTGTAAAAGATGAAGATGATTTTTTACATACAGAAAATTTTTTACTGATTGATAAAAACAGGCATATAAGAGGGATTTATAATGGTTTGAATAGAGCCTCTATAAATCAGCTCAAAATTGATATAGAAACTTTGCTAAAGGAATAATAACTGTTGAGAAATTAAGAGAAATGTATGGTCACCAACTAGGATTTCAATATTTTTGCGTTCAAAATAAATGATATGAGTGCAAAGAAACTTTTTGGATTGGTTGGTAAAAATATTGAATATTCATTTTCTAGAGGATATTTCTCTGAAAAGTTTGACAAACTTCAATTGAATGATAATTCATACGTAAATTTTGACCTAGCATCTATTGAAGAGTTTCCTGCTGTTTTTGATACACATAAAGAAACTTTGCAGGGAATGAATGTTACCATCCCTTACAAAGAGGATGTAGGCGCTTTTTTAGATGAAATTGATGAAGAGGCTGCAGAGATAGGAGCAATCAATACCATTAAAATATATAAGAATGGGAAACGCAAAGGTTTTAATACCGACGTTTATGGCTTTGATCAATCTATTGCTCCCTTTATAAAAGACACTCACAAAACAGCATTGATTTTAGGAACTGGTGGAGCCTCTAAGGCGGTTGCATATGCGTTTAAGAAACGTGGAATAAGTTATAAATTTGTATCTCGTATTCCTAAGGATGATAATCAGATTAGCTATGAAAACCTATCAGAAAAAGTAATTTTAGAAACAGGAATCATAGTAAATTGTTCTCCAATAGGTACACATCCAGATGTTGACAAACATCCAAACATACCGTTTCAATTCTTAAATGACTCTCATTTATTATTTGATTTGATATACAATCCATCAGAAACTGCTTTTTTAAGAAAAGGAAAAGAGCAGGGGGCGAGTATTGCCAATGGAATGAAAATGCTGGAACTTCAAGCAGAAAAATCTTGGGAAATTTGGAATAGGCAATAGTAAAACAGCCTGTTTCTTTACATTTAACTCCTTCTTTTTTAAAGCGTTTAATTTTGTTGTTTAAGATGCTATAGTTATATTTAAACAATTATAATTAGGAACTTTAAACACGTTAAGATGTTAGACGCAGTAAATAGTAATTCTGAAGATGTAGAAAAATCAACTGAAGATCAGAAACAAACAGATTCTTCAACAAATACTGAAGCTAAAGAGGTAGAAAAAAACACAGAAAATGCATCTGATGAGACTACTGCAGCTTTAGAGAAAGTTGTTTCTTCCATAGAGGAGAAAGTAGCTGCTGATGCTGAAAAAGTAGAAGAGAAAGAAGTAGTTCCAACGATAGATTATGCTTCTTTAAGCATGGAAGAGATTGTGAAGGAAATAAAAAATCTTGTCAAGGATGAAAAAATTCAAGCAATAAAGACAAGTGTTGAATCTCTTAGAAAATCTTTCGATACCAAATTTAGCGAATTATTGGCTTCTAAAAAGGCAGCTTTTTTGGCAGAAGGAGGAGAGTCTATTGATTTTCATTTTTCAAGTCCTGTCAAAGTGGAGTTCAACGAAATTATCAATGAATATAGAACAAAAAGAAATAAGCATTATTCAGAATTAGATTCTCAATTGAAAGAAAATCTTGATAAGAGATTGGCGACCATTGAGGCTTTAAAGGGAATTATTGAAAAAGCTGATTCTAAAACTATGCATAAGGAGTTCAAAGAACTTCAAGAAACTTGGAAATCTATTGGTCCCGTACCAAGAACAAAATATAACAATACCTGGAGAAATTATCATCATCATGTAGAGCGTTTTTATGATTTGCTACATATGAATAATGATTTACGCGAGTTGGATTTTAAACACAATCTTGAGGAAAAAATTAAGATTGTTGAAAAGGCATTTGAACTGACTTTAATGGAAGATGTTTCAAAAGCGTTTAAAGGCTTGCAAGAGCTTCATAAAGCTTGGAAAGAAGATATCGGACCGGTTTCAAGAGAATTTAGAGAGGAAATCTGGCAAAAATTTAGTGAGGCAACAAAAATCATTCACGACAAAAGAGATAAGTATTTTGATGAGCAAAAATCGAAATATCAAGAGAATATTCAAAAGAAGTTAGAGGTCATCGCTGCATTGGATAAATTTGATGTTTCTAAAAATAAAACCCATTCTGATTGGCAAAGGTCAATCAAAGATTTTGAAGCTCAGAGAGAGGTGTTTTTTACTATCGGAAAAGTGCCAAGAAATAAAAGTCAGAAAATTTGGGATCAATTGAAAGCTGTTACAAAGGGTTTCAATCATGCAAAAAATCAATTCTATAAGGAATTAAATTCTGTGCAACATTCCAATTTAGAAAAAAAGACGGCTTTGTTAGAATTGGCTAAATCTTTAAAAGATAGTGACGATTTTAAAAGTGTTACTGGTCAAATGAAAAAAATCCAAGCAGATTGGAAAACGATAGGTCATGTGCCTAGAAAACATTCCGATAAAATTTGGAAAGAATTCAAAGACGCATGTAATCATTATTTTGATAGAGTACACCAAATTCAGGATAACGGTTCTAATGAAGAATTAGAGGCTCTGGCCACGAAAAAGGATTTCTTATCTCAAATTTTAGGGGTCATTGGAAACACTGAAATTACGCTAGAGGAAGTGAAAGCCTATATGCAAACTTGGAAAAACATAGGTAGAGTTCCTAGAAAAGACAAACAGATTGAAGCGGATTTTAATTCAGCTATAGAAAAGTTGTTTGCTCAGTTAGCAATTGAAGGAGCTGAATTACAAATGTTAAAATATAAAATGCAAATTGACACGTATTTGACTTCAAATAACTCTAGAAAAATTGAGAGTGAAGTTCAGTTTGTGAGAAAGAAAATTGACGAAATTACGAAAGGAATTCAGCAGCTGGATAATAATATTAGTTTTATTGCCAATGCAAATGAGGATAACCCTTTGGTTAAAAATGTTAGAAACTCAATTGCCGAACAAACAAAAGGATTGAAAGTTTGGAAAGATAAATTAGCTTATTTAAGAAGTGTAAACTAATTTTAATTTAGAAAATAAAAAAGGCTACTTATAAAGTAGCCTTTTTTTATGCAATAGATTTAAATAATTAATTGAATGACATAGATTCAAGAATTCGAAAACTTTGTCAGGACAACCTGAAAATTGTTCTGTTTATTTGATAAGTCTATACGAAATATCATAAAAAAGAAAGGCTACCATACTGGTAGCCTTTTTTAGTTTAAGAAAATAATTGTTATTTCTTTTTCTTTCCTTGTTTTTGTTGCACTTTTTGTTGCTCTTGTGCTTGTTTCATTGCATCGTCCATTCTTTGTCTGAATTTACCTTTTTTCTTTTCAGGACGTTTTTTGTTTTCTTGAATCTGAGCATGAATCTTATCTTCATCAATGATAAAGTTTTTGATTACTAACATAATTGTAATTGTCAACAAGTTAGATACAAAATAGTACAAACTTAAACCTGATCCATAGGAGTTAAAGAAAACTAACATCATGATAGGAGAGAAGTACATCATCATCTTCATCATTTTTTGCATGTCAGGCATTCCTTCTTGTGCAGGTTGTTGCATATTCATTTGTTGACTCTGACTCATTCTCATGTAAAAGAAAATTGCAACAGAAGCCAATATTGGAAATAAACTAACGTGATCTCCGTAGAAAGGAATTGTAAATGGCAATTGAAAAACAGAATCGTAAGATGATAAATCATCTGCCCATAAAAATCCTTGTTGACGTAAGTCTATCGCTGCAGGGAAAAACCTAAATAAAGCAAAGAAAACCGGCATTTGCAAAAGAGCAGGAATACAACCTGCCATCATGCTAACACCTGCTTTACGTTGTAAAGCCATTGTTTCTTGTTGACGTTTCATTGCATTGTCTTTACCAGGATATTTTTCATTGATCGCTGTCATTTCAGGTTTCAACACTTTCATTCTAGCACTTGACAAATAAGACTTGTATACCAATGGAGACATGAAAATTCTAACCACAATGGTCATTAAAATAATAACCAATCCGTAGTTGCTAATCAATCCTCCTAAAAGGTTAAACAAAGGAATAAAAGCATGTTTGTTAATCCATCCAAAGATTCCCCAACCAAGGTCAACTACATTTTCAATGTTTTTATCATAACTAGATAATAAACTGTAATCGTTAGGTCCTATAAATAAGCTAAAGCCATTGTTAATTTCTCCATTATTTAATTCTATTGGAGCAGAAACTTCAAAGTTTTTAGTAAAAACTTTATCTGTAGCTTCGTCTTTGAATAATGTTTGAGAAGCAAGGTTGGCAGTTTTAAATGGTGTTTCAGCGATTAAAATCGTTGAAAAGAAATGTTGTTTAAAAGCAAACCATGAAACTTGAGATTCTTGCTCACTATCATCACCAGAAATAGAAAGATCATCTTTTTTGTTTCCTTCTTTTTCATAGATCAAAGCAGTCATCTGATTTTCGTACTTCATACTTTTTTCATGACGAAAAGCTTTCAATTGGTAGTTCAAATTAATTTTATTTGAACTATTGATCACAGAACCTAGTCCTACAGAACGAACAGCAAAACCAACCATATAGTTATTTGGTTTTAGTTCATATCTGTATTCTAGATAATTACTTTCAGAAACTTTTAACCTCATAGAAAGAACTGAATTCTCTCCATTTTTAGTAAGATTTGGTTGAAATACTAAATCTTTTGTATTAAAAGTTCTATTGGATGTAGTTCCAAAATTTAAATTAAAAGAAGCATTGGCATCTTTAATTAAATATAGAGGTAAAGAATCGTAAGATTTATAGTTTTTAACTAAGGCTTCTACAATTTGTCCCCCTTTATTAGCAACAGTAAGTTTTAATACATCATTTTCTATAACAGTAGTACCTTCTTGTTCCACATTCAATCCCGCAGAATAAGCAAAGCTTCCTAACCTTTTTTGAGCTTCAATAGAAGCTATAGAATCAGAAACAACAGTTTGTGTTGTTAAGTTTCCTTCGGTTGGAGCAGGAAAACCTTCTTGAGTAGCAACTTCTTCTGTTGAAGTAGCTTCTTCTATTTGTTCTTCTGGTTGGTTTGTGTACATGAACCAAAGCATGATCGCCCCTAGCAGCAAAAATCCAATTATTGAATTGGCATCAAATTTTTTTTCTTCCATTTTGATTTTATTAAACTGAGAATTCAGTTTTTAATTAATTATCGTCCTTTTTAGAGTGTATTGTAAAGCAGCATCCACAAACTCCACAAATAGAGGATGAGGATTCAATACAGTACTCTTGTATTCTGGGTGGTATTGAACAGCTACAAACCAAGGATGATCTTCTACTTCAACAATTTCTACCAATCCAGTTTTCGGATTAACACCCGTAACTTTTAAACCAGCATCTGTTAATTGTTTTAAATATTCGTTGTTAAATTCATAACGGTGTCTATGACGCTCACTAATCAATTCAGACTTATATGCAGCGTACACTTTAGAATCCTCAGAAATTTTACAATCCCAAGCACCCAAACGCATCGTTCCTCCTTTTTCAGTAACATCTTTTTGATCTTCCATTAAGTTGATCACTGGGTTTGGACAAGCAGCATCCATTTCTAAAGAATTGGCATCTTTTATTCCTACAACATTTCTAGCATATTCAATTACTGCCATTTGCATTCCCAAACAAATTCCTAAGAATGGAATTTTGTTTTCACGTGCATAACGTACAGCATCAACTTTTCCTTCTGTTCCACGGTTTCCAAATCCAGGTGCTACTAAAATAGCATCTAAATCTTTTAGTTTTCTAGGGATGTTCTCCAAAGTAAGATCTTCAGAATGGATCCATTGAATTTTAACTTTTACTTCATTAGCAGCACCAGCATGAATAAAAGCTTCGGAAATTGATTTATAAGCATCATGTAATTCAACATATTTACCAATCAAACCAATTTTCACTTTGTTTTTAGGACTTTTATGTTTTCCTAAAAATTTATTCCAATCCACCAATTTAGGCTGATCGTTATCGCATAAATCTAATTTTTTCAAAACCACTTTGTCCAATCCTTCATAAAACATAAGATTTGGGACATCGTAAATAGTTTCAGCATCTAAAGAAGAAATTACATCCTCTTTTTTAACGTTACAGAACAATGCTAATTTACGTTTGATATCATCGGAGATTTTATGCTCAGATCTACATACTAATACATCAGGGCTAACTCCACTTTGCATCAACATTTTTACAGAATGCTGAGTTGGTTTTGTTTTTAATTCTCCTGCAGCAGCCAAGTAAGGTACCAAAGTCAAGTGAACAACAATCGCATTGTTATCTCCTAACTCCCATAATAATTGACGTACAGATTCTACATAAGGTAATGATTCAATATCACCTACAGTTCCACCTATTTCCGTAATTACTACATCATAATCACCTGTTTTACCTAGAATTTGTATTCTTTCTTTAATTTCATTGGTGATATGAGGAATTACTTGAACGGTTTTTCCTAAAAACTCTCCTTTTCTTTCTTTATCAATAACAGATTGATAAATTCTTCCTGTGGTAACATTGTTAGCCTGAGAAGTTGGGATGTTTAAAAATCGTTCGTAGTGACCTAAATCTAAATCAGTTTCAGCCCCGTCATCCGTCACATAACATTCTCCATGTTCGTATGGGTTTAAGGTTCCTGGATCGATGTTGATATAGGGGTCTAATTTCTGAATAGTAACAGAATATCCTCTTTCTTGAAGTAATTTCGCTAGTGAAGCAGCAATAATACCTTTTCCTAGTGATGAAGTAACGCCTCCTGTAACAAAAACGTATTTGGTGTTTTTCATTATCCTTATGTTTCGGCAAAAATACTAACTCTATTTTAGTTGACAAACCAAATGAGTCTAAAAATACTGTGAAATTTAAGGATCAATTGTTTTCTAAATAACTTACAGCGCGTTAAATCAAAATCTAATTA